>JAZNTF010000023.1:0-8854 GCA_045591625.1 Candidatus Fimenecus sp. | reverse complement strand
GTATAGGAGAATTAACTAAATTAGTAGATGACTTTAAACCAGACCACGAAATCGTATCTATAACTTACCACTTCAATAATATAGAGTATAACAAAAAGCAAGAACACTATGTAGAAGCTATAATAGAATACAAATAGGAGGGATAGAATGTTATTAAACGCTAAGCCATTTGTAGAAAAGAAAATAGAAGAATTAAAAGAACGTATTTCAGATTTAGACAGAACACCAACACTAGCAATAATCCAGGTAGAAGGGAACCCGGCAAGCGATAAGTATGTAGGGAACAAAAAGAAAAGATGTGCTGAAGTAGGAATACCTGTAGAGTTATATTACTTTGGAAAAAATGTAGACCAACATATTCTAGAGGAGAAGATAGCAGAACTAAATAACGATGACGAGGTTACAGGAATAATGATACAATTACCTCTACCTTCACACTTAGATGAACAATTCTTGATAAATCAAATCTGCCCTTTTAAGGACGTTGATGGATTAACATCATACAACATGGGAAGATTGAGTCAAGGATTATATGCAATACCACCATGTACACCAAAGGGAATAATGCAGCTATTAGACTATTATAAGATACCAATAGAAGGAAAAGATGTATTGATAATTAACTCCAGTAACCTTGTGGGTAAACCTCTGGCACAACTAATGCTACAAAGAGGAGCAACTCCAACTATAGCTCACAAGAAGACAAATAACCTTCCAGAAAAAGTATCGAAAGCGGATATTGTGGTAACAGCTGTGGGAATACCTAACTTCCTAGATGACTTTAGCTTATACAGAGGAACAACTGTAATAGATGTAGGTATCAACTTTGTAGATGGTAAGATGTGTGGCGATGTACGCAAAGATGATTACGAATCAATAGCAAGAAGATGTAACTTAACACCAGTTCCAGGCGGCGTAGGTCAAACAACAGTTATGGCACTATTAGATACTCTAGTGGAAATGTTAGAAAATTAAGGAGGGTGTTAATATGAAAGAATTCTTTAATGATTTATTAAATTTATTAGGTGATATATTAGGAACAACTATAGCGGCAGTATTAGTGGGTATAATATCTATATTAATAGCAATACCATTCACTTGGTTCATAATGAAATTAGTATTTAAATAAAGTGCTTTTCCGTCTGTTTTAAGAGCAGTATTTCCCGGGTCAACTGTAATTTTTTCAAGCGATTTACACCCTCTGAATGCTCCGAAAACACTGTAAACTTCCTGACCCAAATGAAGTGACTTAATACCTGAATTTGCAAAGCAATCAAATCCAAGGCTTCTTACACTTTCACCAAGTGTTACTGTTTGAAGATTTGAACAATCCTTAAAGGCACCATCTCCAATAATTTCAACATTATCAGGAATATCTACTGAAGTAAGGTTGCGGCAAGATGCAAATGCACAACTTGGAATTTCAGTAACATTTTCACTGATTACAACACTCTTTACCCCTGACATAAAGAAACATCTTGGGACAATAATTTCAATGTTGTCAGGCATTACATACGGATTACCATTGCCTATATATGAATAAAGAACATTCTGGCCGAAAACAGTTTCATCCTGTGAATAAATTTCTGCTTCAAAAGGAGCGCCTGTGAAAACACTTTCTCCGAAATAATAAAAATAGCAATCGTCAGGAATAACTACTTTTTCAAGGTAGAATGAATCATTAAAGGCATAATCACCTATATAATAAATTGTTGATGGAAGAGTGATTTTTGTGAAAGTTGAGCCATAAAAAGCTTCTTCAATCACGGCTGTAACAACATAATTATTTCCACGATATCGGATAGTTTCAGGAATAGACACTGCTCCCTGTGGCTCTGTCATCGAATCAAGCTCATATCCTACTATATAAGCCTCGTCACCTTCAATATAGTAATAAATATCACCTATTTTAGTAGTATAGTCATCATCTACCACTATAGCTTCTGCGGATGCTGTAATGCCGAATACCGATAACGTCATTACAAGCACTAAGCATAATGATAAAATCTTTTTCATAATTTTTTCTCCTTTTGTCTTATTTAATAATTTTTATTGTATTGATTTCAAATGGTCTGAAATCAACTGATACCGAATTATCAACAACATCCAATTCCTGAATATTGTTTTCAAGCATATCACAAAGGTATGCTTTTTTCACATTAAAACCAAATTTGATATTTGCTGTGGTACGCTTATTATAATATTCACAACCACGAAGAATAATACTGTCTTCTCTTTCTGCTTTCTTTGCTGTTTCAAAGATTACATTATCACAATCAACTGTGAATAATGAGAATTCGTTTTTGAGTGTACCCTTATTCTCCCCTGCCTTTACACAAATCATAGGGATATTAAGGTCATATGACTTCTGGATTGTTCCTGCTTCACGATAATCTCCTGCATGTGGGTATAGAGAATATGTAAAGTAGTGCTCACACTTATCTGCTTCAGGGTCAGGGAATGTACCGCATTTAAGCAATGTAAGACTCATTACGCCATCATGAATAGCGTGACCGTATTTACAGTCATTCATAAGACTGACACCATAGCCATATTCTGACAAATCACAATACTTATGAGCACAAACTTCAAAACGAGCTGCATCCCAGCTTGTATTCTTATGAGTTGGTCTTTCAACTGAACCAAACTGAATATCATAAGTTGCCTTGTTTGTGTTAACATCCACAGGGAATGCAGTTTTAAGAATAAGATGTGATTCCTTCCAATCAATATAGTTTTCAAAATCAATCTTATCAATATTGTTGTAAAGGTAAATATTCTGAACGATTGTACTGTTTTTAAATGTCTTTGTTATCTTAAGACCTGAGCGTTCGCCTGCCTTAAGAATTTCAACCTTTTCAACTTGGTCTGCTTCCCAATGCTTTTCTGTATAATAACTGCTCATTTCCCAGTTATCATATTCTCTTGGGTAATCCTCGTAAGCAGTAATCACGTTACCTCGTGTACCCTTTTTAAGAACTTCACGGTTATTCCTCTTATCAAAAATGCTTGTGAATGTTCCTTTTTCATCAACAGTAAGACGGAAGAAATCATTTTCAATTAAATTTTCAGTAACAACTACCTTGCTTTCTTCCTCGCGAGGATTAATTACCTTATATCCCTTTGCAGGAATGTTTTCAGCATAAATCCATTTGCCGTCAACTTCAACTGCACCACTATTTACGAATGAATGTGGATTGAATACCACATATCCGTCTGTAGCGTCAACATTGTTTGCAATTTCGGTTGTTGTATCGTTGATAATTTCGTTACCAACTGCACCGATTTCTTCATACTGTGCAACAGAGTCAATATAAACCCCATTAATTGATGAACCAGGGATAATATCGTGGAACTGATTGAGAAGAATTGTTTCCCAAGCATTCATCATATCCTCTTTACGATATTTATATCCATTTAAATGTTCATTGATAAGAGAGAGCGTTTCAGCACGCTGGAACATAAATCCACTCTTGCGATTATATCTCTTATTCTTTGCCTGTGAAGTATATGTACCACGGTGGAATTCAAGATAAAGTTCACCGTTCCAATGTGGAATACGAGGGTTATTCTCTGTCTTCGACTTAATATCGTCAAAGAATTCACCTGAAAACGCCATAATTGGTGTACTTGTACCCGGAATACCGTGCTTTAATCTGTCAAAATACTCTAAATCTTTAGCGTAAGGTCCGCCACCACCATCACCGAAACCGAATGTCATAAGAACATTGTCATAAAGGTCTTTCTGCTGATATCGGTCATAGGCACCACGAAGCTGGCTTGCATTGAGTTTTCCGTTATATGTAACGTTTGTTGCAGGTTCTCTGCCCTTAACCTTATCCTGTGCAGTCATAAAGTGAGTGAACATCGGTGTGTTATCGATACCATGCCAGATAAATGTATCATAAGGCATTTTGTTCATTTCGTTCCAACCGATTTTTGATGTAACGAACTTATCAACACCACATTTCTGTAAAATCTGTGGTAATGCTGCTGAATAACCGAAAACGTCAGGTAACCAAAGAATTTTACTGTCGACACCAAATTCGTCTTTCATAAAGCGTTTACCATAAATGAACTGTCGAACTAGGCTTTCACCACTACAAAGGTTACAATCGGCTTCAACCCACATACCACCTTCAACTTCCCAACGACCAAGACGAACCATTTCCTTAACTTCTTCATAAAGCTCAGGTGCGTCCATTTTAAGGTACTTGTAAAGCTGTGGCTGGCTTGACATAAACTTATATTCAGGATACTTCTTCATAAGTGCCAATACAGTGGAGAATGAACGAAGAATCTTTTCACGGGTCTGTGCGAGAGTCCATTCCCAAGCCACGTCAATATGAGTATGACCTATACAGAATGCAAAAACATCACCCTTGTGACAGTATTTACCGTAAAATTCTGTTTTAAGGTAATCAATAGCATTATCAAGAGATGCATAATATTCATCTGAATAAGGGCTTCTCATATCAATGAAATTGAGAGCATTATTAAGATGCTTTTTAATTTCAAAGTAGTTTCTTGAATTTTCATCCTCATAAGCTAAAATTTCAAAAGGAACTTTTATATCATAATAAAGCTGTTTTGTTTTTGCATCAACCAACTGAAGATTAGCTGTAAAATCCAGATATTCGTTATGAACACTACCTGAGTAAGCATAAAGATAAACCTTATGAGTACCATTTGATAAGAATACTTCACGATGATTCTTATCAATACCCTGCTGAAGCTTACCATCAACATAAGCTATAAACTGTGGGTTAATATCACACCAACCCAGACGAGCATCACTGGCTACTGCAAGTTGAATTTCACCATTCCAATGTGATGGCACTTCAATTTCATTATAAAACCAAGCGTGTTTATCCTTTTTGCCACCCCAACGGTTTATATATGGTGTAAACACAGTAAATGTGTCGTCAATTTCAGGTAAGGTGTTATCAAGCTTGTAGTCACATTCCTTGTAAAGAAAATCTGTTACAGGAATATTTTCTTTTACAACAAGTTTCTCAAATTCCTGGAGAAACACATTTATTCTATCTTCAATAAAATCTTTGTACATAAGGTATCCCGCCCTTCTCAAGCACCAAATATGTCACTCATCATATAAAAAGAGCCACAAATGAGTATTGTTTCATCTTCATTGGTTTTTGAAATAATGTATTTGTATCCCTCTTTGGGGTTATTTATGAATTTGATATTATCACAGTATTTTTCTGTGATTTTTTCAAGGTCAGCACCATTCAATGCTCTTGGGTTACTTGGTGTTACAGTTATAACTGACTTGCAAAGTGGTGCGATTTTCTCAACATATCCCGCCACATCTTTATCAGCCATAAGACCTATAAGCATATTGATATTTTTCACATCATACTTTACTAAAAAATTATGTAAAGCCTCTGCACAGCCCTCGTTATGACCACCATCACGGATTACAAGTGGCTTTCTATTTATAACTTCCATTCTTGCAATCATTCTTGTATTTTCAATACCTTGTGCAATTGCAATTTCATTAATTCCAAGCACCTTTGCACATTCAATTGCATTGACTATATTTTCAATCTGGTGATTTCCTGTAAGCTTTGTCTTATATACATTGTCACCGAAAGAAAAAAGTGTACCAAATATTGAATCATCAAGAATTTCTGTTTTATGTGGGTCAGAAATAATCAATTTACAATTTTTGCTTTCACAGGTTTCTTTTATAACTTTCAAAGCATCTTTATGCTGATTAGAAGATGTGATAACAGGCACATTTTCCTTGATTATTCCACATTTTTCAAAGGCAATTTTTTCGATTGTGTTACCAAGAATTGCTATATGGTCAAGAGAAATTGAAGTGATAACTACTGCCTCAGGCTTTTCCACAACATTTGTTGCATCAAATCGACCACCAAGACCAACTTCTAATACAACATATTCGCATCCAGCTTTTATAAAGCAGAGAAATGCAGAAACTGTAATAGCTTCAAATTCTGTAATAATTATATCTTGTCTGTTTAATTCTTCAATTTTTTCACGAACTTCACTAACACATTCTGCGAAAATGTTTTTATCGACATTTTCACCATTGATTTGAATTCTCTCGCAAAAATCAATAACATAAGGGGAAGTGAAAAGTCCTGTTTTATATCCATCAGCTATAAGCATATTGGAAATCATTGTGGATGTTGAGCCTTTTCCGTTTGTTCCTGCCACATGGATAATTTTCAGTTTATCCTGTGGGTTACCGAGCATTTCCAAAAGCATAGAAATACGCTCAAGACCGGGTTTGATTCCAAACGCCAACAGCGAATGGATATATTCTACTGATTCACTAAAATTCATATTTATCTCATTTTCATTGAAATGTCAAACGCCTTAACAGAATGAGTCAACGCACCCAGAGAGATAATATCAACACCTGTTTTTGCAACTGATGCAATATTATCAAGTGTAATGTTACCTGATGCCTCTGTCTTTGCTCTGCCGTCAATGAATTTAACACATTCTGCCATCTGCTCATTATTCATATTATCAAGCATAATGATGTCAGCACCTGCTTCTACTGCTTCACGAACTTCATCGAAATTTCTTGTTTCCACTTCAATTTTAACCATATGACCGAGCTTTGAACGGAGAATTTTTACAGCATTTGTAATTCCGCCGCCTGCGTCAATATGATTATCCTTAAGCATAGCTCCATCAGAAAGATTATATCTGTGGTTTTTACCGCCACCACAAACAACTGCATATTTCTGTAATGCACGAAGTCCCGGAAGAGTCTTTCTTGTATCTGTTACAGATGCATTTGTGCCTTCACAGAGCTTCACTGCCTTATTAGTTGCTGTTGCAATACCTGACATATGCTGAATGATGTTAAGTGCTGTTCGCTCACCCTTTAAAAGACAAGCAGTTTTGCCATTAAATTCAACAATTAAATCACCTGTTTTTACTTCGTCACCATCATTTTTATGAACTGTATATGTGAAAGTATCATCAAGCAGAGTGAATACTCTCATAGCAATATCAAGACCGCAAAGCACACCGTCAGCCTTTGCCACAAAGTATGAGTCGTTTCTCTGTTCTTCAGGAATAAGATAGTCAGCAGAAACATCAATATAGTTAATGTCTTCGCTGATTGCCTCTTTAATAAGATTATCTACATAAAACTGATTTAATTTCATTGGTCATTGACCTCCTTAAGAATTATATAAGCCACAGTTGCAAGGCTTAAAGCCTCACAATATTCGGGAGTAATTTTAAATTTACCATTTTTAAGACGAGTTAATATTTCGCGAACTCGTTTATATCCGTTTCGTACCGCATCCTCATTGGCTGGCATTACGAAATATGAACGTTGCATAATATTACGAATTTCTGTACGAACGCCCTTGAGAAGTGGAGCACCATTAAGGTCTGGCTTTTCAATTTCAGTAATCTGCACTTCAGGATATTTCATCTGGATACAACGAACAATATCATCAGCACAGCGTTTACCGAAAACAAGTGCTTCAAGAAGTGAGTTACTTGCAAGTCGATTCTTGCCGTGAACACCTGTATTTGAACATTCACCAACTGCATAAAGTCGTGAAATTGTTGTACGTGAGTTCAAATCGACCTCAATACCACCCATAAGATAATGCTGACAAGGGAAAATCGGAATCAAATCCTTTGTAATATCAACATTGTACTTTAAACAGCCTTGATGGATACCCGGAAATCTGTTCAACAGATATTCTTTATCACGATGAGTAATATCAAGATAAAAGTTGTTGCTACCTGTTCTTCGTGATTCAATAATAATTGACTTTGAAACAACGTCACGAGGAGCTAATTCGAGTCGTTCATCATAACGATGCATAAATCTTTCCTTATTACAGTTGAGAAGATATGCACCTTCACCACGAACTGCTTCACTTATAAGAAACTGCTCATTGTCATCGGAATTGAATGCTGTGGGATGGAACTGAACAAAGCTTAAATCTTTAATTCGAGCGCCAAGTTCAAATGCAAGACGGATTCCGTCACCCGTTGCAACCTTTGGATTAGTTGTGTATTTATATACACGACCGATACCACCTGTTGCAAGTACACAATAGCTTGAAAAGATTTCGTCCTGACCATCATCTGTCAAGATATGAGCACAAATACCACTTTTTACTCTTGTTAACTTGAATACAGGAGCATTTTCAACAATAGTGATGTTCTCTCTCTTCTGCGCTTCGGCTACCATTGCACGAACCATTTCTGCACCTGTTGTGTCCTTGTGATGAACAATTCGTCTTCGACAATGACCACCTTCAAGAGTCATATTAAGCTCACCATCAGGTCGTTTGTCAAACTCTACACCGTAATCAATGATTTTATATATTTCGGCAGGTCCTTCCTCAACCAGAGTAGTAACAGCATCAATATCATTTGCATGTTTACCTGCAATCATAGTGTCATTTATATGCAATTCGTAACTATCATTTTCCAAGTCAAGAACAGCCGCAACACCACCTTGCGCAAGTGATGAATTCGAGTCAGTATTGCTCTTTTTTGCAAGAATTGTTATGTTAAGGTTTTCAGGTAATGAAAGTGCTGTATTAAGCCCTGCAACGCCACAGCCGACTATAAGCACATCACATTTTTTTGACATTAAAACGTCATCTTCTTTCAAAAATGAATAAATATATTTATACAGATAACATCATACCATATATTTCTAAAAATTAATAGATATTTTTTAATATTTTATATGTAAATTTTAATAGAGAAAACAAACAAATCGGAGTTTGTCGGGATACTTGATATGTTCCAGAAACCTTGTAGGGTCGGGTCTCTGTGCCCGACCGCAAATAACATATAAACTATCGGGCAGGCA
>JAZNTF010000022.1:0-5408 GCA_045591625.1 Candidatus Fimenecus sp. | reverse complement strand
GTTTTAGGTTGTGGACTTGGTACTAAGTATCTTATGGAGAATAAGCCGTTAAGAGATAAAATTGCAGAAAACGGTGCAGTAATTACAGAATATCCTCCGTTTACTCCCGCCGGTCGCGATACTTTTCCACTCAGGAACAGGATTATTTCAGGTATTTCTCTTGGTACGGTGGTTATAGAGGCCGGGCTGCGCAGTGGTTCACTCATAACAGCAAGGAATGCTCTTGAACAGGGTAGGGATGTATTTGCTGTACCCGGTGATTTAATCAGTTCGTCATTTCTTGGAACAAACCAACTTATTCAGAATGGTGCGATTGCAGTTTTCTCACCAAACGATATTCTGGAAACATACTACGCTCGTTATTATGACAAGCTCGGTAATGTTAAAAGCTATGGCAATGACGAGATTATGCTTCGCACACAGAAATATTTAAGACAGATTGAAAGAGAAGAAAAAGAATCGGGTATAATAACCTCATCCTACGAGGTGAAGGAAAAGAAACCCGTGTTACGTACAACAGAAAAAGAAATCAGAGAAGTGAGGACAAAGCCTCCTGTAAATGCAAAAAAAGAAGCCCCTTCATATTTAACAGAATCGGCTAAAAAGATATATGACTTTTTGAGTGATGAACCAAAACATATTGATGAAATAATTAATTGCTGTGGTTTTACCACGGAAAAAACTCTGTCATCGGTAACTGAACTTGAGATTTACGGACTTGTTGAGCAACTGAGTGGCAGAAGATACAAAGTAAAATAAATTTTGTAAAGTTAACCTAAAAGGATGATGATATATGTCAAAACTTGTAATTGTTGAGTCGCCTTCAAAGGCAAAAAGCATTCAGAAATATTTGGGAAAGGACTATACGGTTGTGTCATCAAAAGGACATATCCGTGACTTGCCTGCTGCAAAATTAAGTGTTGATGTAAAAAATGATTTTGCACCTAAATATGCTGTAATCAAGGGAAAAGAAAAGCTTGTAAAAGAGCTTAAGGAACTTGCAGATAATTCAGAAGCAGTTATTCTCGCAGCCGACCCTGACCGTGAGGGAGAGGCTATTTCATGGCATCTTGCAACACTTCTTGACCTTGATATGAATGATAACAATCGTGTTAAATTCAACGAGATTAATAAAAATAGTGTTGTTAAGGGTATTGAACACCCTGAAAAAATCGATTTGGATTTAGTAAATGCTCAACAAGCTCGTCGTATTCTCGACAGACTTGTGGGTTATACACTCAGTCCGTTTATTTCACAGAAAATCCGTCGTGGTCTGTCAGCCGGTCGTGTTCAGTCTGTTGCAGTAAGACTTGTTGTTGACCGTGAAAACGAAATCAGAGCATTTAATCCTGAAGAATATTGGAGCCTTGATGCAAAAATGCTTGCTCCCTCATCAAAGAAGGCTTTTAAAGCACAGTTTACAGGTGACGAAACAGGTAAAGTAAAGATTACAAATAAAGAGCAGAGCGATATGTATTTAGCTCGTCTTGAGGATGCTCAGTACACAGCAACATCAGTTAAAAAAGGTGTTCGTCGTCGTCAGCCTGCTCCTCCGTTCACAACTTCAACAATGCAACAGGAAGCATCCCGTAAGCTTAATTTCCAGGCAAGAAAAACAATGAAAATTGCTCAGGAGCTTTACGAAGGTGTTGAGGTGAAGGGCTTTGGCTCAGTGGGTCTTATTACTTACATGAGAACTGACTCTCTTCGTATTTCAGAAGAAGCAAGAGCAGCAGCAAATGAATATATTAAAAACACTTACGGTGAAGAATATCTTCCTGAAAAGCCAAGATATTTCAAGACAAAAGCAAATGCTCAGGACGGTCACGAAGCAATTCGTCCGACAATGATGGCTATTTCTCCTGAAGTGGCAAAGGCAAGTCTTACAAATGACCAGTATAAGCTTTACAATCTTATCTGGAAGCGATTTGTAGCATCATTGATGGCAAACTGCGTTCAGGATACTGTTAAAGCAGAAATTACAGGTGCTAACGAGGCTGATAAGGCAAATGGTAAATTCGTAACATTCGTCGCAAATGGTTATTCAGTTCGTTTCGACGGCTACACTTGTCTTTATGAAACAGGTACTGATGATGAGGAGGAAGAGGAAGGAAAGCTTCCGAAAATCAACGAGGGCGATGCTATAAAGATGAAGGAGCTTCTGGGAAATCAGCACTTCACACAGCCACCTGCAAGATATACTGAAGCATCTCTTATCAAAGCACTTGAAGAAACAGGTGTTGGTCGTCCGTCAACTTACGCTACAATTATTTCTACAATTACACAGCGTGAATATGTAATCCGTGAACAAAAACAGTTGAAACCGACTGAATTGGGTGAGGCTATTACAACTCTTCTTAAGGATAAATTCTCAAAGATTGTTAATGTTAAGTTTACAGCCGGTATGGAATCACAGCTTGATATGGTTGAAAGTGGTGAAACTGACTATATTAAGATGCTTCATGAATTCTATGATGATTTTATTGCAACTGTTGATAAGGCAAAGACAGAAATGCAAGGTCAGAAGATTAAGCTTAAGGAAGACGAGACAGATATTCTTTGTGATAAATGTGGCAGAAATATGGTTATCAAGTCAGGCAGATTCGGTAAATTCCTTGCTTGTCCGGGATATCCTGAATGTAAAAATACAAAACCTTTAGTTGTTGAAACAAAGGCAACTTGCCCTGTTTGCGGCGGTAAGGTAATTGAGAAAAAATCAAAGAAAGGCTATGCTTTCTATGGCTGCGGCAATTATCCTGAATGTAACTTTATGACTTGGGATAAACCGACTGACGACCTTTGTCCGCAGTGCGGGAAGTCACTCTTTAAGCGTAAGGGTGGATTAATTGTCTGCAACAACGAGGGTTGCGGATTTGAAAAGAAAGCAGAGAGAAAGAGAAAGGCTAAGGAAGAATGAAAGTAGCTGTTATTGGTGGCGGTCTTGCCGGTGTTGAATGCGCAAGGGCATTGTCGCGAAACGGAATAACGGTTGACCTTTTTGAAATGAAGCCGTTGAAAAAATCTCCCGCACATAAGCTGGACACCTTTGCTGAGCTTGTCTGCTCAAACTCATTAAAAGCAGAAAGACTCAATTCTGCAGCTGGACTTTTAAAGCATGAAATGGCATATTTAGGTTCAATTTGTGTGGAAACTGCTTACGAATGCAAGGTTGAGGCGGGTGGTGCACTTGCAGTCGACCGACTCCTATTTTCAAGAATTATAACTGAAAAAATCAGAAATGATAAAAATATAAATATTGTCGAAAAAGAGGTTACCGAAATTCCCGAAGGCTATGATGGTGTTGTAATTTGTGCAGGACCGTTAGCGAGTGAAGGGTTGTCGGAAACAATCCGTCAGATGTGCGGAAACGGACTTTCATTTTTCGATGCGGCAGCACCTATTATAAGTGCTGACAGTATTGATATGGAATGTGCCTTTACTCAGTCACGATATGACCGTGGTGGTGAGGCTGACTATATCAATTGTCCTATGAATAAAGCAGAATACGAAGCATTTTATGAGGAAATTATAAATGCCGAGAGTGCCGAAGTTCATTCCTTTGATAAGCGTAAAGATGTTTACGAGGGTTGTATGCCTATTGAAGTTTTGGCGTCCCGTGGTAAGGATACAATGAGATACGGACCACTCAAACCCGTTGGTCTTACTGACCCGAGAACAGGACACAGACCTTGGGCAAATCTTCAACTTCGTAAGGAAAATAAAGATGGTATAATGTACAATCTTGTGGGATTCCAGACTAATCTTAAGTTCGGTGAACAGAAAAGAGTATTCAGTATGTTCCCGGCGCTCAGAAATGCTGAATTTGTAAGATATGGCGTTATGCACAGAAATACATTTATTGATTCACCGAGACTTTTAAACGGGGACTTTAGTTTAAGAAGCAATCCTTTAATTTTCTTCGGTGGGCAGATTACAGGCGTTGAAGGATATATGGAATCTGCCGCGAGCGGTCTTATGGCGGGAATTAACCTTGCTCGTCGTCTTAATGGTGAAGATACTGTTGTTCTTCCACAGGATACAATGATAGGTGCATTGAGCCGATATATAAGTGATGAGTTTGTTAAGAATTTTCAACCGATGGGTGCGAATTTTGGTGTTTTACCACCACTCTCAGAAAAAATTCGTGATAAGCAAGAACGATATATGCAGTTAGCTCAAAGAGGTATGAATTCTCTTAAGGAATTTGCAAGAAATAACAATTTAGGTGACAGAAATGACTGATTTTGAAAGACGAATCGGATATGAATTTAAGGATAAATCTTTGCTCCAACGAGCATTGACTCACTCTTCTTATGCGAACGAAAAGGGCACAGGTCTTGATAACGAGCGTCTTGAATTTTTGGGTGACTCGGTATTGGGATTTATTACAGCAGAATACCTTTTTGAGCATTATAAAAATAAAAAAGAAGGTGAACTCACAAAAAAACGTGCTTACGCAGTTTGTGAGAAGACTCTTTTCGAATATGCTGAAAAAATTCAGTTGGGTGATATGATTCTTCTTGGAAAAGGTGAGGAGCACACAGGTGGCAGACATCGTCCGTCAGTTGTGTCAGATGCTTTTGAAGCGTTGATTGCTGCTATTTATCTTGATGGTGGTATTGAGGAAGCCAAGAAATTTGTTTTACCGTTTATTGAATTTTCATCAGAGGAAAAGCCTGTTTTCAAGGATTATAAAAGTACATTACAGGAAGTATTACAGCAGAATCCTACTGAAAAATTTGAATACATTGTGGTTGGTGAAAGCGGTCCTGACCATAATAAGGAATTTATTGTTGAAATTCATATGAATAGTAATACAATCGGCAGAGGTGTCGGAAGCAGCAAGAAAAAGGCTGAACAGGAAGCGGCAAAATCTGCCTTGGAGTTAATGGGATTATGAGCCACAGTAATATAAGTATTTTTGTCCCCCATAAGGGTTGTCCGAATGATTGCAGCTTTTGTAATCAACGGACAATCAGCGGACAATCTGCTCCTGCAACGCCTGAAGATGTTGCGAGGGCAGTCAACACGGCAATTGAATACGGTGTTGACCCAAAGAATACTGAAATAGCATTTTTTGGTGGTAGTTTTACGGCGATTGAGAGAGAATATATGTGTTCTCTTTTAACCGCCGCAAAGTGTTTTTTAGATAGTCATAATTTTAAGGGAATAAGAGTATCAACAAGGCCTGATTGTCTAGATGATGAGGTGCTGAAAACTCTTAAAGAATATGGTGTAACTGCCATTGAATTGGGAGCACAAAGTATGGATGACAATGTTCTTCTTGCAAATCGAAGAGGACATACATCGGAAGATGTGAGAAATGCATCGGCACTTATAAAAAAATATGATTTCGAATTGGGACTTCAGATGATGACGGGTCACTATAAAAGTGATTTCAGTAAGGA
>JAZNTF010000021.1:0-6625 GCA_045591625.1 Candidatus Fimenecus sp. | reverse complement strand
TCAATAAGCTGTTTTGTAACAGGCTCTTTGTCAGAAATGAAAACATCATCACCATAGAGAATTGCAAACGGGTCGTTGCCTACAAAATTTTTTGCACAAAGCACGGCGTGGCCTAAACCACCTGTTTCTTTCTGACGAAGGAAATATGTCTTGATTAGCTACATTAAGACAACGGGACCTTCATAAACGTCTTTCTTGTCCGCATTTTTGCTTAACTTATCTTCAAGCTCATAAGCGTGGTCAAAATGGTCTTCTATAACACCTTTGCCACGATTTGTGATGATAAGAACATCTGTGATACCTGATTTTGCAGCTTCTTCTACAAGATACTGAATTGCAGGTTTGTCAACAATGTTAAGCATTTCCTTCGGAACTGCTTTTGATGCAGGTAAAACTCTTGTGCCAAGACCTGCCGCGGGGATAATCGCTTTTGTGATTTTCATAACATTAATCTCCCAAATGTAAGAATTATTTTATGTTTGTAAATAGCGTTTCTACTGTCATAAGTAGCATTTCTATTGCCATAACAATCATATTATTTGCAAAAACTGCAAGGAAAAAACTGCCGACAGAAGTACCGCCCTGTTGCAACAGCAGAAGTTTAAGATTTCTTTCATCTTTTTCTTTTTCCTTGATTTGCTTAACCTTTTTTAGCGCGTAATTACAGTACCACTTGTTACCCATAACGCCCGCTAAGAATTGGAGACCTAAAGAAAGTGCCATCTGAGAAAAAACAAGTAACACACCCGTGTTATTTTCACGCATAAGTGCCAGACTTTCATTACTTGCGGTCATAATCTCTTCTTCTGACATTTTGTTAAGGTTTTCAACGCTGTATTTTGTTGACCATTCTGTCAAATCCGAATAAAGTCTTTGCACAGGTGGCAACAAACTGAATCCTACGGATAACAAAAGGCTGAGTGCAAGGAAAATTACTCCGAATTTATGCAGTTTGCGATAGAAAAACCAATATGGTGCAAAGATAAATGCAGCCCAGTTCCAGGTTGAGTTTCCATTTTTTATCTTGTGAAATTTAGAAACATATTTCTCCGAATCCTGTCGTACAAATAAAGCGACTTCTTCTGCCTTGATATTATCGTCAAAATCCTGGAATTTGCCGTTAAGAAGTGATGGAATATTGTCAATCTGCATCGAGAATAACGGAAGGGGCTCTGTGCTCAGAAAAGGTTGTTTTTCCGGTTCCTGTTTTGGCTTTTCCGTTTCTTCGGGAGTGACGAAGTCAGGTTCCCAACGGAAATTCTCGTTATGCTTTTCATGATTAGCACAATTTATGTTTTTCTTGTAGCACTCGCGATGATGAGGTGTTCCGCATTCGGGACACACCGCAATATCGTCATCTACTTTGAAAGTATTATTACAAACGGGACATTGCTCATTTGTAAATCTGAATTTATTATCCATTTTTACACGTTCCAACTGTTGATATATTTTTCTTGTTCATCTGTTAATTTGTCGATTTCTGTACCCCAACTGTTAAGCTTGCGAAGAGCAACCTTTTTGTCGATTTCTTCAGGTACATCAACAACACCTACAGGTAAGTTTCCGTTATTTTTAACGATATATTCAGCACAAAGAGCCTGAATTGAAAAACTCATATCCATAATTTCTGCAGGATGACCATCACCGGCAGCAAGGTTTACGAGTCTGCCTTCTGCGATAATGCTGATTGTTCTGCCGTCAGGAAGAACATAACCAAGAATATTGTTTCTTTGAGGCTTGATTTCAACTGCCATTTTCTCAAGGTCAGGAATGTTGATTTCAACATTGAAATGACCTGCATTACAACAAATAGCACCGTCCTTCATATTTTTGAAGACTTTTTCTGTAATAACATCCTTACAACCTGTAACAGTAACGAAGAAGTCACCTTCTTTTGCAGCTTCTGTCATTTCCATTACGGAGAAGCCGTCCATTCGAGCTTCCATAGCTTTGATAGGGTCAATTTCAGTAACAATAACCTGTGCGCCAAGAGCGTTTGCACGCATTGCAACACCTTTTCCGCACCAACCATAACCAGCAACAACAACCTTTTTACCGGCAACAATCAAATTTGTTGTACGATTAATTCCGTCCCAAACAGATTGACCTGTACCATAACGATTGTCGAAAAGATATTTGCATTTTGCATTATTTACTGCAATCATAGGGAATTTAAGTTCACCATCATTGTGCATAGAAACAAGACGGATAATGCCCGTTGTTGTTTCCTCACAACCGCCTAAAACATTAGGTAAAAGCTCAGAATATTCGTTGTGAATAAGATTAACAAGGTCGCCACCGTCGTCAATGATAATATCAGGACCTGCTGAAATGACATGACGGAGATGGTCCATATATTCTTCGCTTGTAGCATTGTACCAAGCAAACACGTTAAGTCCGTTGTGAGCGAGTGCTGCGGCAACATCATCCTGTGTTGAAAGTGGGTTTGAACCAGTAACATACATTTCAGCGCCACCTGCTGCAAGTACAGTACAAAGATATGCTGTTTTTGCTTCAAGATGAATTGAAAGAGCAACTTTTTTTCCCGCAAAAGGCTTTGTTTCACTAAAATCCTTTTCAATACTGCGAAGTACAGGCATATGCGCCTTAACCCAATCAATTTTCTGCTGACCGGATTCAAAAAGGTCAATATTTCTTACGATACTCATTTTGTTTACTCCAACATAATTATTTAGTCTATATTCTTTTCCAGGAATTTTACGATATCACCAACAGTTTTGATTTTCTTTACCGTTGAGTTTGGGATATCGATATCAAATTCATCCTCAAGACCGCAGATAAGCTGAATAAAACTCAATGATGTAAATTCAAAATTCTTATCAAGTCTTGTTTTTTCTGTAAAATTAAGGTCATCTCTACCTGTAACTTCTGAAAACACTTTTTCAATTCTTTTAATCATATCCATCAATCCTTTTTGTTCATTTCGGCGGTCAAAGCTTTGAAATTAACCTTACCCATAGCGGTTCTTGGAATTTCTTCTCTGAAATATACTTCTCGAGGCATTGCATATTCAGCAACATTCTTTTTGCATTCTTCAAGAATTCTGTTGCGAAGTGCATCAAGGTCAGAATTCATATTTGTGGGTTGAACAACTGCAACAACTCGTTGACCAACGCTTCTGTCTTCAATACCGACGACACAGCTGACTGCAACACCGTTACAACCATTGATTACTTCTTCAATCTGTGATGGATAAATGTTATAACCTGAAGTGATAATCATTTTACAATGTCTTTGGCGATACCACAAATATCCGTCCTCATCCATGCAACCAAGGTCGCCTGTATGCAACCAGGTTAAACCGTCGTCGTGTTGCTGCAAAGCGATTTTTGTTTCTGCTTCATTTTTATAATAACCCTTCATAAGAGTTGGGCCTGTTATGCAGATTTCACCGTCTTCGCCACGAGGAACTTCTTCATGAGTGCCGATTTTACAGATTTTAATTTTATTATCGGGAAGAGGAAGCCCTGTACTACCTTGCTTGTGTGCAAAGAAGGGACTGATACAAGCTGCTGACAAGCATTCCGTAAGGCCATAAGCCTCTGTCATTTGTTCGCTTGAACCACCTTTTTTGAGGTATCTGTTCATTCTGTTATGAAGCTTGTCACTGCATTTGTCTCCAGAAAATGCCACCATTTCAAGGAAGGACAAATCGCGTTTTTCGATTTCTTCGCTTCGTGAAAACGCTTCAAACAAAGCAGGAACTGCATAAACATGATTAATTTTGTTCTTAAAAATAAGCTTTGTACAAGCTTTAAAATCGAATTTAGGAACAAGGAAAACCTGCATGCCGAAATAGAGCATTACATGCATACACATAGCAAGACCAAAACCGTGGAAAACAGGCATAAGTGCAAGGGCTTTTTTACCGGCAGCATCTTTTGTGTTGTCACGCTTGATTTCCTCTGCCTGAACAGCCATGCAGTTAAATGCACGATTATGAATCATAACACCTTTAGGAATTCCTGTTGTACCACCGCTGTAAAGAATTGCAGCAATATCGTCACCCTTTCCGTCATCAACAGGCAATGGTTCTTTTCTCTGTTTACCTCTTTTAAGAAAATCATTCCAATAGATAACATCGTGATTTGTATTAGGATTGATTTCGACCTTGTTTTTTAATAAATATAAAGGCTTTAAGTATATGGGAAGAGCATCAGCAATTCTTGCAAGAACGATAACAGGTTTTTTTGTTGTTTCCCAAGTGATATCAGCAAGTTTAGGGTAAAGCATATCGAAAGTTATAACTGCTTTACTGTCAACGTGCTCAACGAATTTTTTTATCTCATTTGCAGAAAGTAATGGGTGAATCATATTTGCAATAGCACCCATTCTGTTGATTGCATAAACTGAAATTAATGCTTGTGGAGTGTTTGGTGCAACAACAGAAACAAAGTCACCTTTTTTAACGCCACTCGCAAGAAGAGATTGTGCAACAAGCTCAATCTGTTCAATCATCTGAGCAAAAGTGATTTTTTTGTTCTGAAAATTCAATGCATAATAATCGGGATATTTGTTTGCTGTTTCCTTAAGAAGTGAAACCATTGAAAATTCAGGATATTCAGGTCTGAAATTTTCAGGCGAGTGGTTATCACTCCATATATTCCTTTCTCTTTTCATAGTTCAAATCACCTCTTTGTCATTGTTAAGAAAAGTTGGTAAGAATTATTTAATTTCTCCGTGCTTTTCGCATGTGGTAATTTCAGTAATTTCATTGTTGTCATTAACAAAAACTACTTTTGGAAAATGATTTTCATTTTCCTCCGGCGTCATCTGAGCATAAGCCATAATGATGATTTTATCTCCAACTTCAACACATTTTGCTGCAGCACCATTAAGGCAGATGCAGCCACTGTTTTCTTCACCTGCGATTATGTATGTTTCAAATCTGTTTCCATTATCGATGTCAGCTATTTGCACTTTTTCGTATTCAAACAAATTTGCAGCATCCATTAATTTTTTGTCAATTGTAATGCTTCCTACATAGTTAAGGTCTGATTGTGTTACAGTAGCACGATGAATTTTGCTTTTTAACATAGTAATGTACATAATATACCTCGTTAAATGTTTTGTTTAGTAATAATTCGTCATGTTATTATATCATATTGAATTTGGAAAAACAAGTGGCAGGATTACCTGCCGTTTTGGTAGATATTAATATTATTATCATAGTGTTGAAATCTTGACTTTACATACAAAAAAATATATAATTAAATCATATATATTTAATTATAATAGGGTAGTTGTATTCGCTAAACATTACCTAAGGAGCATATAAAGAATGAAGTTTAAATTAACATCTTCACAAATGGATTTTTATAATAAGAATTTCACTTTGGACGAACAGATATGGAACCAGGGTGTAATGCAGACATTTCCTAAGGTGTATTCTTATGAACAGATAAACAAAGCATATAATAAACTTGTCGAAATTCATGATAGTCTTCGTGTGAAACTTGTGGAAACAGAAGATGGTGTTGCTGCAGATGTTAAGGAACACGAATTCATCAATTATCGTTTCTGGCAGGTAGAAACTGAAGAAGAACTAATGAGAAAGGCTCAGGATTTTCTTAATGAGCCTACGGACCGTTATGGTCTTTTGGTTGATTGTGCTATTTTCCAAACACCTACAACATCAGGTATTATGATTAATGCTCATCATATTGTTGTTGATGGTTACAGTGTTTTTGTTATGGCTGAACACATAAACAATCTCTTGAAAGATGAGAATTTTGCACCGATTATTCAAAAATATGCTGACTATACAGAGAAAGAAGAAAAATATAAGAATTCTCGTCGATATACAAAATCGAAAGATTTCTGGTTAAAAGAATTTTCAAATAATCCACAGTGTCAGATTTTCCCTGCACCAGAAAATGTGCTTGATTTCTCATCAAGTGAGATGAATTATGCCATACCGGCAGAACTTATCAGTAGAATTAAAGCTTTTTGCCAAGAAAAAGAAATTGCAGCTGCTTCTTTTTTCAATACAGTAAATTCGATATATCTTTATAAAAAATTTGATGTAGAGAATTTTACAATAGGTGTGCCGATATTCAATCGTACAACTAACGATGAACTTAATACGATTGGTTTGTATATGCATTTAGTTCCTCTTGTGATAAATGTGGAGAATGATTCTTTTATTTATAATGCTAAAAAAATAGAAGATTCACAAATGAATCTGTTAAGACATCAAAGCTTTACACAGCACGATATCAAAAAGCTTCTTACAGAAAATAAAATTGAGGCAACTCAGCTCTTTGATATAGTATTTGATTTTCAGGAATTTCCTCAAAATGATGATTATAAAGTAAAAGTTCCATATGGAAATGCGCTTTCTGTTCCAATAGAAATGCATATTCAGACCTTTGATGAAACTAATTATAATTTTAAAATTCGATATAGAACAACTTGTTTTAAGGAACAAGAAATTCAAATTATGTTGAAAGCAATTGTTGCTCTAATGGAGAATAGTCTTAATAATCCCGATAAGAACATTTGTGAAATCGAAATGTTTTCCGCAACAGAAAAAGAAAAGATACTCAACACATTCAATAACACAGACCACAGCTATGATATACCTGAAAATACAACAATATAC
>JAZNTF010000020.1:0-7258 GCA_045591625.1 Candidatus Fimenecus sp. | reverse complement strand
AATATATTCTCCTTTCTGCTCACAGAGAAGAAAATATCGATACAGAAAAGAATTTCCTTTCTCTTTTCAATGCAATCAATAAAATGGCAGAGAAATATGATATGCCAATTCTTTATTCCTGCCATCCAAGAAGTAAAAAGCGTCTTGAATCAACAGGCTTCAAGCTAGATAGTCGTGTTGTGATGCACGAACCACTTGGTTTCCACGATTACAACTGTTTGCAGATGAATGCTTTTGCAGTTGTGTCCGATAGTGGTACATTACCTGAAGAAAGTTCATTCTTCACATCAATTGGCAAGTCCTTCCCTGCAGTTTGTATCCGTACATCGACTGAAAGACCTGAAGCACTTGATAAGGCTTGCTTTGTACTTGCAGGAATCAGTGAAAAGTCACTTCTTCAAGCAGTCGACACAGCAGTTATGATGAATGAAAACAATGATTTGGGTATCCCTGTACCTGATTATGTGGATGAAAATGTATCAAATAAGGTTGTAAAACTTATTCAGTCATATACAGGCGTTGTAAACAAAATGGTCTGGAGAAAAACAGAAGACTAATATATAACTAAAGCAAAAAGCTCTCTGAATTTTCAGAGAGCCTTTTATTTCATTATTTTAAGTTTTACAAGTATTTTTTTGAGTATGGTTTTTGTTTTTCGTGGGAAATAGAGCAAGTATTTTCTTATAGGTCTTACAAACATCCAGAAACTACTGTATATTCTGTACGGAATGCTTTTCACAGAAAACGTTTTCCCTCTGCGGGTGATGAAGCTAACAACCGCAATAATATTGTGGTCCTTAATGCCTTTTTCTTTAAACCATTGATTATCTCCGCACAACACATATCCGTTTTCGTCAGTACCGATAATTCGATGAAGGACAAATTGACCATTGTCACGACGATAAAAAATTATATCACCTTTTTTAGGGTTTTCACATTTGACAAGGTCAACAGTATCTCTGTCGTGAAGAAGCAAAGGCAACATACTTGTACCTGTTATAGGGAGCCTGACAATTCCGTCGTTATCAATACTGTTTTTTATATCAGGATAAATCTCACTTAGATTTATCTTTTTCTTTTCTTGATTATCCATTAAATTACCTCGAAAAATAAACTGTAAATATTATATCAAATGATATAAAAAAGTCAATCTGCCTTCTTTTTTCTAAGGGAATTCCACGCATTGAAAAGAGCAGCAGAAATAATAATCCCATAGCCTAAAAAACTAAATGCATCAGGCGCATCACCAAACACAACAAGACTTAAAAGTGTGGTAAAGATAATCTGTGAATAGTCATAAATTGAAATTTCCTTTGCAGGAGCCTTTGAATAAGCAGTGGTAATGAAAACCTGACCAAGTCCAGCCGCAAGTCCTGCAAGTATGAGATAAAGCCATTGTAATGGTGACATAGGTGTGAAGTCAAATATAAGCCATGGCAGAGTCACAAGGCAGGAAAAAAGTGAGAAATAAAATATTATCAAAGGTGGTTTGAATCCGGTTATGGTAAGTTTTCTCACATAAGTGTAGGCAAGTCCAGCCATAAGTCCACCGATAAAGCCTAAAAATCCCGGCAACCCATCAAAAGAAAAAGAGGGTTTCATCACAAATAAAGCACCAACAAAAGCCAGACATATAGCAAAAAATTGTTTGAAATTTGCCTTTTCCTTTAATATGAAAACAGAAAATATAACTGCAAAGAAAGGGGAGAGCTTGTTGAGCATTGATGCATCTGCAAGGTTTATTTTCCCAAGGGCATAGAAGTTGCAAAGTACACCTAAAACACCTGCAGCCGACCGTACAAATAAATAATTTATATGTTTACCCTTTGGTAATTCAAAAATTCCATTTTTAACAATAATTATAAATGCAAAAACCATTGCCACAGCATTTCTGAAAAAGGTTTTCTGTATTGTAGGTAAATCTCCTGACAATTTTACAAAAAGCCCCATAAGAGCAAAGAAAAAGGCAGAAATGATAATATATATAATTCCTTTTGTTTTGTCATTTTTAATCATATTTTCGTCACCTTTAATATCTTACCACAAAAAAATCCCCGTAGCAACAAACTACGGGGATAAATTATTATTTATTGTTTATTTTGCTTCTTTTTCAAGACGTTTTGAATTTTGTCCTGCTGCAAAGTTAACACCTGTATCTTTTGGCTCATCTTCAGTAAATTCATAATCCTTACCCGGAAGAATTGCATTAAGAATGATACCTGCAAGTGAAGCGCAAGCAAGAGCAGAAAGGTTAATAGTAACACTACCGATTGCAAATGTAACGCCACCTGAAAGACCAAGTGCAGTAACAAGGATGATAGCAGCAACGATAAGGTTACGGCTCTTTGTGAAATCAACCTTTGATTCAACAACATTACGAACACCTATAGCAGAAATCATACCGTAAAGTACGAATGAAATACCACCGATAATAGCTGTTGGAAGTGAGTTGATAACTGCAGCAAATTTAGGTGAGAATGAAAGTACAACTGCGAAAACAGCAGCAAGACGAATAACCTTAGGGTCGTAAACCTTTGAAAGCGCAAGAACGCCTGTGTTTTCGCCATAAGTTGTGTTAGCAGGAGCACCGAAAAGTGATGCGATTGTTGTTGCAAGACCATCACCTGTGAGAGTTCTGTGAAGACCTGGGTCCTTGATATAGTTCTTACCAACAGTAGCGCCGATAGCAGAAATGTCACCGATGTGTTCCATCATTGTAGCAAGAGCAATTGGCATAATACCGATAATTGCACTGATAATAAGGCTCTTGTTTGACCAGTCAACACCGAGGATAGTTGCTTCTTTATGAATTGGAAGACCAATCCAAGCAGCTTCCTTAACTGCAGTGAAGTCGATTGCCCAACCTTCAACACCGCCAACATTACCAACAAGGATAGCAACAATGTAAGCGCCAACAACACCTAAAAGAATAGGAATAATCTTTGCCATACCTTTGCCCCAGATATTGAAGATAACAACAATTACAAGAGCAATAAGAGCAAGTGGCCAGTTAGCAGCACAGTTATTTACTGCGGAGCCTGAAAGACCAAGACCGATAGCAATAATGATAGGACCTGTAACAACAGGCGGGAAGAACTTCATAACCTTCTTAATACCAACAAGCTTGATAATTCCTGCAAGTGCAAGATAAACAAGACCTGCACACGCAACACCAAGACAAGCATAAGGAAGAAGCTCTTTGTTAGGGATTGTGCCGTCTTCACCAAGCTTTGGTGCAACAGCAGCATAACCACCAAGGAATGCGAATGATGAACCAAGGAATGCAGGAACCTTGAATTTTGTGATTACGTGGAACAAAAGTGTTCCAAGACCTGCCATAAGAAGTGTTGTTGCAACATCAAGACCTGTGAGAAGTGGTACAAGAACAGTTGCACCGAACATTGCGAACATGTGCTGGAATCCTAAAACAACCATCTTTGGAACGCCTAACTGTTTAGCGTCATAAATGCCTGTTTCGGGAATAGCATTCTTTTTGTTTTTTGCCATTTTTAACATCCTCCAATAACAAAATTGTCACAATAATAATACCACTATATACTGTTATTTTCAAACAGAATTACGCAAAATATTGAACTTTGTATGTTTGCACTAAAAAAATATAATCTATTTGACTATTTTGCTAAAATAAAATTATTTATCTTATTATATTTACTTGCTTTTTTTCTTACCTTATTGTAAAATTGTGTAAACTTATTTTTTTAGGAGAAGTTATGAGAATATTTTTAGTTTGTCTTTGTGCTTGGTTTATAGCACAGTTAATGAAAGTTATTATTAATTCAATCAAATATGCAATTGACAAGAAAAAGGGGAATGTAGCAAAAAAAGTTACTATCGAAACTCTTTTCAAGCTTGGTGGCATGCCAAGCTCACATACAGCTACTGTAATTGCTCTCGGAACTTGTGTTGGTGCACTTGAGGGATGGGATTCAACAATTTTTGCGGTTGCAGGTGTTTTCGCATTTATCACAATGTTTGATGCTATTAAAGTGCGACTCCCGATGGGTAGACTTACAGATGCTTTCATTGTGGTTCGTGAAGCAGTTTTAGGTAAAGACCTTAAGAAACTTAAAAAGGTTGAGGGTCATACATTACCTGAGGTTATCGGTGGCTTTTTTGTAGGTGCAGGTGTTGCACTCTTAATTCTTAAATTTACACCGTTATTCCCTGAATATGTTTCAATTTTCGAAACAATGAGTATTTTCAAATAAGATAATCTGAATTTAATATAATAAAACAGGCGGAGTCGATAATTGACCCCGACATTTTGTTATTGAACAATTATTTTTAATATGATATGATGAAAACATAATTGATAGGTTATTAACTATTAAGTAGGTGTATTTATATGAAGAAATATCAACCTAATAATGTTGAAACGATGGTTACACTGGTATTCTTGATATTGTTATTAATTGAACAGGTGTTGTGGAAACTCTATCATCCTACAAGTGGAGTTGCAGCTATGGGTGGAGTTCTTTTCCTTAATATATATTATATTTTTAAAACTAAATCAGATTGGAATAGCTATTATAATATTGACGATGACAAAATAACCTATGTATATGATGGCGGAAAAGCACAAAAAACGATACATTGGTCAAGTGTAGTAAAGGCAAAGGCTTTTGGTTGGAAATATTGTCCAATAATGTGGAAAAATATGGTTATAGATGACGGTAACAGTACTATTGCAATAAGGATGACAGGTCTTAAAGAGTATAGAGAACTTTGGACTTTTGCTTATGATAAAATTTGTGAAAAATCTCCATCAGTTATTACGAATAATAATTTGGATAGAACAATTAACAAAATTAAATCTGAAACAAATAAGGGATGATATTTCTATCGCCCCTTTTTTTAATGGCTCCCTCTGATGAGGGAGCCATTAAATCATTCTGTATTCTGCATTTTGCATTCTGCATTAAAAAAACCTCCCAATCGGGAGGCTTTTTTTATTTAACCCATTTTGCAACAGCTGTTTCAACAAGGTCAACAACCTTTTGGACGATTACTTCGTCGCCATCTTCAAGGTTTAAGAGTGGTTCTCTTACGCCACCAAGCTCAAGTCCTGCTCTCTTTTTAAGAGCAGCTTTAGCTGTTGCGTACATATTACCCTTTGTTGAGCACATTGTGTAAATAACTTCGTTGATGTCGTCCTGTAATTTGTATGCTTCCTTAACGTCACCGGCTTTAATCATATTGTTAAGTGTAACAAAAAGTTCAGGCATAACACCGTATGTACCACCGATACCGCCTTCAGCACCAATCATACGACCACCGATAAACTGTTCATCAGGACCGTTGAAAATAACAACCTCACGGTTATTCATTGCTGCCTGACGACGGAACATCTGGATATCCTGAATTGGCATTGATGAGTTCTTAACACCAATAACTTTTGGATTATTGAGCATTTCGTCGAAAAGACTCATTGTAAGTGAAACACCTGCAAGCTGAGGAATGTTGTAAATAACATAATCAGTGTTTGGTGCTGCTGCTGAAATATCGTTCCAGTATTTTGCAATAGCCTTTTCATTAAGCTTAAAGTAAATTGGTGGGATTGTAGCAATAGCATCTACACCAAGTGCTTCAGCGTGACGAGCAAGCTCACAGCTATCCTTTGTGTTGTTACAAGCAACGTGAGCAATAATTGTGATTCTGCCTTTGTTTGCCTCCATAACTGCTTCAAGTGTCTTTTTTCTGTCTTCAACAGAGTGATAGATACATTCACCTGATGAACCACCAACGTAAAGACCGTCAACACCTTTTTCGATAAGGAATTCAACTAATGATTTTGTACCATCAACTGAAATATCACCATTTTCATCATAACATGCATAGAATGCAGGGATGACACCCTTATATTTTTCAAGACTCATTTTAATTAACCTCTTTCTTCAATTTCTTCTAACATTTTGTCAAGCATAATAAGACAACGTGGCACGTGGAAAGGTCCTTTGAATGTTGAACCGATACAAGCAGGGAGTGTAGGATTACCGTCACGACGAAGATAACCGTACCATTCACCGCAAGGTGCTACTGCAAACTTGTCCTTTGTGTAATCAACAAGCTGATTGAAAATATCGAGATATTTTTCATCATTAGTATCTCTGTAAATCATAAGAGCAGCAATAAGTGCCTCATTGTGTGGCCACTAGAGCTTTATATTGTGTTCATAAGCTTCAGGTGGATTACCAAGGCAATCGAAGAAGTAAAGAATTCCGCCGAATTCCTTGTCCCATCCCTTTTCAAACGCCATATCGAAAATCTCAACAGCCTTTGCGTGAAGCTCTTTATCACCGGTCTGATTTGCTCTTTCCATAAGGAACCAGCTACATTCAATATCGTGACCTGGGTTTACAACTCTGCCTTCAGTAACATTAAGTCTTGGTGTACCGTCAAGAGCGACTGACTCAAGAGTACATCCTAAATCTTTCTTAACGTGATATTTGAAAATGTCTTCAACACATTCGTCAGCACGCTTGTTGTAAATATCAGCATTTTCAGGGTCAACACGAAGCATAACTGATGTAACGTTGAGAATAATCATAGGAATACCGAGTGCACGACCTGTACGAGTTTCAGGGTCAGTTTTAGGACCAAGACCTGTAGGGTCAACCATACCGTGATTAAGATTCCAGTACATATCGTATGCTCTTCTTGCTCTTTCAAGATGCTCTTTTTCACCCGTGATGCTGTAATACTCAGCATTGGCAATGCAATAGAATGCTTCTGAATAGCAATATCTTCTCTGACGAAGGGGCTTACCGTCTTCAGTAACAGTAAAATAAAGTCTGCCGTCAGCATTTTTGTTTACACAGTATTTTTCAAGGAAGTCGATACAGCTTTTTGAAGCCTCAAGCCATTTCTGCTTCACGCCGTAAACGTGACAAAGATGTGCGAAAGTCCAACCACAGCGACCTTGCATCCAAACACTTTTGTCAGTTGAGAAAACCTTACCGTCCTTGTCGATGCAGGTGTAAACGCCACCGTGAACCTTGTCCATACCGTTTCGGAGCCAGAAGTCAGCAACACTCTTAAGCTCGTCAGCAACCCAATTTCTTGTTTCTTTGAGATTCATATATTTCACCTCATATAATTTGTATATTTAACAGAAGAATTGTAGCACATAAAGAAAAATTTGTAAAGAAAAACAGAAATACAAATTATAATTTATAGGTGAGATGGAATGGTGTGTTTATGCCTCCCTCTGACGAGGTGCGGGTGTCCGGTGGACACC
>JAZNTF010000019.1:0-3142 GCA_045591625.1 Candidatus Fimenecus sp. | reverse complement strand
GTTGTATTCCATTTGTTCAGGAAAAAATTGGCGGAACTTGTGTTTGCTGCGGTAAACCTGCAGAAAATATGCTCTATTGGGGCAAAGCGTATTAAAATGCTGAACGCAGAGTGCAAAATTAAATAGAATAAATTAGTTTATAAGTCGAGTATTTGTAATGAATACTCGACTTTTTGTATTGCAAATCAAATTATAATTTGTCGGGGAGACAAGATGGTGTCGCCACCACTATAACTTACCGACAAACTCCGATTTATTTAACATAAATTATTCTATTGACAAGCATAAAAGATTGTGTTAAAATATATTTAACATTTAAGTTAAATGTTAAAGGAGGTAGTTTATGGGAATGCAAAACACATTAAAAGCTCTCTCTGACCCTGTTCGTCGCGAGATACTCAATATGCTGAAAAACGGGCAGATGACTGCAGGAGAAATCACCGAAAAATTCGACATAACAGGTGCTGCAATATCACGGCATCTTTCGGTTCTTAAAGAAGCCGACCTTGTTCGTGATAAACGCGAGGGGAAATTCATAATCTATGAATTGAACGCATCTGTTCTTGAGGAAATTATGCTCTGGATAAAAGACTTGAAAGGAGATAATAGTAATGATTAAAAAGAATTTACCAAAACTAATAATTACATCATTGATAATTCTTATACCAATTCTTATTGGTTTTATATTATGGGATAAATTACCTGATACAGTTCCTGTGCATTGGGACATAAACGGTAATGTTGATGGATACGCTACAAGGGAACAAGCCGTATTTCTAATGCCTTTAGTGTTAGTTGCGTTTCAATGGATTTGTGTTTTAGGAACATCACTCGACCCTAAAAAGCAGAATATTAACGATAAAATGTTCACTCTTGTACTTTGGATTATTCCGGTTATATCTTTGCTTTGTAACTCATTGGTGTATGCAACTGCATTAGGTCATAAAGTCAGCGTTGAAATAATTATGCCACTGTTTATAGGTGCATTGTTTGTTATAATCGGCAATTATATGCCTAAATGCAAACAGAGTTATACAATGGGTATAAAGCTTCCTTGGACACTTAATGATGAAGAAAACTGGAACAAAACTCATCGTATGGCAGGTTTTCTTTGGGTAATCGGTGGCATTATTGTAATGGCAACAGCGTTTTTAGGTGTATTCTGGCTTTTGTTTGTTGTTCTTATACCAATGGTGATTGTTCCGACTATTTATTCATATTGTCTTTATAAAAACAAAAATAAATCAAAATAAACTATTTTAAATCTTCCATATTTCTCTTGAAATAACGGGAGATTTATTATATAATGTCATTGTTAAATTTTTGTCAGGCTTTCTGACTTTTGGAGGTAAATTTATTATGGCAAATCGTTTTGTACTTAACGAAACATCTTATCATGGCAAAGGCGCTATCGGTGCTATTGCTGACGAAATCAAGGCAAGAGGCTTTAAAAAGGCTTTCGTTTGTTCTGACCCTGACCTTATTAAATTCGGTGTTACTAAAAAGGTAACAGATATTCTTGACGGTGCAGAAATCGCTTACGAAATCTATTCAAATATTAAACCAAATCCAACAATTGAAAATGTTCAGACAGGTGTTGAAGCATTTAAAGCAGCAGGTACAGATTGTATCGTAGCAATCGGTGGTGGTTCTTCAATGGATACTGCAAAGGCTATTGGTATTATCATCACTAATCCGGAATTTGCTGATGTTCGCTCTCTTGAAGGTGTTGCTCCAACAAAGAATCCTTGCGTTCCAATTATTGCAGTTCCAACAACAGCAGGTACAGCAGCAGAAGTTACAATTAACTATGTTATCACAGACGTAGAAAAAGACAGAAAGATGGTTTGTGTTGACGTTCACGATATTCCGGTTGTCGCAGTTGTTGACCCTGATATGATGGCATCAATGCCAAAGGGACTTACAGCTGCAACCGGTATGGACGCTCTTACTCATGCTATTGAAGGTTATATCACAAAGGGTGCTTGGGAGCTTTCAGATATGTTCCACATCAAGGCTATCGAAATTATTGCTCGTTCACTTCGTGGTGCAGTTGAAAACACAGATGAAGGAAGAGCAGATATGGCTCTCGGCCAGTATGTTGCAGGTATGGGCTTTAGTAACGTAGGTCTTGGTATTGTTCACTCAATGGCTCATCCTCTCGGTGCTCTTTACGATACACCACACGGTGTTGCAAATGCTATTATCCTTCCGACAGTTATGGAATACAATGCTCCTGCAACAGGTGAAAAATACAGAGATATCGCAAAAGCTATGGGTGTTGACGGAGTTGATGCTATGAGCCTTGAAGATGCAAGAAAGGCTGCAATCAACGCGGTTAAACAGCTTTCAATTGATGTTGGTATTCCAACAGACCTTAAAGAAATTGTAAAGGTAGAAGATGTTGATTTCCTTTCACAGTCTGCATTTGATGATGCTTGTCGTCCTGGTAACCCAAGAGATACAAGCGTTGAAGAAATCAAAGAGCTCTATCTTTTACTTATGTAATTTAATGACAATAAACTAAGGCGGGGCTTATGCTCCGCCTTAATTTTATATTGATTTTATTGACATCTTTACAATCGATGGTATAATGTAATGGTTAAAATGGGTACATATATAATAGATGCATATTTGAAAGGTGGTAAATCCCATGAGTTATACAGTTGAGGATATTCTCAAAATAGCAAAAGAAAAAAATATTAAGTTCTTGCGTTTGCAGTTTACTGACATTTTTGGTCAGATGAAAAATATCGCAATTACTGAAAATATGTTTGAAAAAGTGCTTACTGACGGTCAGATGTTTGACGGTTCATCAATTGAAGGCTTTGTTCGTATTGACGAGTCCGATATGTACTTAAAGCCTGACCTTGATACATTTACAATCCTTCCTTGGAAAGAGGGGACAGCACGAGTAATATGTGATGTTTACGGTGCTGATAAGGTTACACCGTTTGAAGGAGACCCTCGTTATGTCCTTCGTTCAGTAATCCAAGAAGCAGCAGATATGGGATATTCAATTAATGTTGGTCCTGAATGTGAATTCTTCCTTTTCAAGCTTGATGAACATGGCAGAGCAACAACAAAGACAAACGATGCTGTTGGATATTTTGATATTGGTCCTGCTGACGACGGTGAACAG
>JAZNTF010000018.1:0-5841 GCA_045591625.1 Candidatus Fimenecus sp. | reverse complement strand
GTTTGGTTGAGTCGCGACCTTCGGGACGAAGATTTTTCCGCAAGGAAAAACGTCCAATTCACAATTTAATATCTATTTCGGGGTGTGGCTCAGTTTGGTAGAGCGCTTCGTTCGGGACGAAGAAGTCGGGTGTTCGAATCACCTCACTCCGACCAAAAAAAAAACAGATAGCGTCAGTTATCTGTTCTTTTTTGATGAAAAATGTTGGAAGGTGATTCGAACACCACTCGGCGAAGCCGAACACAATCGGTTGTTCGCAATGCGAACGCAAGGCAGAGCCTTGCGAATCACCTCACTCCGACCAAAAACAGCAGATAGGCTTTTGCCTATCTGCTGTTTTTATATTGTTGTTTTAGTTGTTGATTTGTGATATAATAAACTCGACAAATAAGACTCTATCATTTAAAAAGGAAAAACTATGAAACACGCAAACGAATACGGTTTTTTACCCGGAAACGATGCCTTGAGCAATGCTCAGGCTTTACAGACAGTGGTTGATTCAGGTGGAGAAATTATTGTGGAATTGCCGGGAATATATGACCTTTCAGAAACTATTGAAATCGGTGACGATACAACTATAATCTTTTCAAAGGATGTACAAATCCGCCGGCAGGCGAGTCGGACAGGACGAAATGGTTGCGTTTTTGTTAACAAGGGTTTTGCAACAGGAACTTACAACCATAACATCAGTTTGTACGGTTTACATCTAGATTGCAACGGTACAGAAAGTGCAGATTGGGGTGTGGACAGCCGTCTTGTTGGCTTGCGTGCACATATCGGAATGATTTATATCAACAATCTTGTTGTTAAAGATTTTGAATGTGTCGGACTTTTGAAAAAAGATTATGCTGTACAGGTTTGTGCATTTGAAAATATTTGTCTTGAAAATCTCTTTATAACAGGAGAAAAAGACGGCGTACATCTTGGTTGGGGTAAAGGATTTGTAATCCGAAACGGAAAATTCCGCACTTTTGATGACCCTATAGCACTCAACGCCTTTGATTATTCCGTATCAAACACTCATGTGGGTTGGATTGAGGATGGTATTATCGAAAATTGCTACGATTTACCTGATGACACAACCACTGGATTTTTCTGCCGTATTCTCGGAGGTGCATGGTGCGATTGGTATGAGGGGATGAATGTTCAGCATTCCGATACAGTCTGCTCTTGCGGACGGGTGTATCGGGTCGTTATGCAACCGAATGGTGAAGTTTATACTTCATATACTCAACCCACCCACACCACCGGTGTTATGGAATACGACGGAATCAAGTGGGTATGTGTGCGGAATGAGTCTGTCTATGACTGCGGGTGTTGCAACATTGTTCTGCGTGATATTCATTTGCAGAAAAATCGTCAATGCGCCGTAGGTATCTCTTTGAATTATGACAACTATGCCAGAAGCTTTTATCCGGACTGCAAGCCCATGGCGCATAGAAATATTATCCTTGAGCGCATCTCAATCGAGAACGAAATTGAACACCTGATTCACGCAAACTATCCTTCAGAGAATATAAAAATTCTTGATACAGATTTAAAAGATTCCAAGGTTTATTTCCAGGCTTCAGACATTGATGGTTTGTCCTATCCTGCAGTAGATATTACCTTGGGAAATGTTGTCCGAAAAAATAACAGTATTATTTTTGACGAAAAACATCCTGTTAAAATTACAGAAATTTAGTTGTACATATGACTGAAACGCAACCCCGAAGTGAACAAAATCAGATTGATATATTCCAATTTGCAGATACAAGTAAATGGTAATGTAAAGAGCAGGAGGAGAAGCAATGGCAAAGTTAGAGCAAGCTCTTAATGGTGATTTCGGGCAGATTTTAAAGACAATTGAGAACGGAATATTGAATGGAAGTATGTCGGCTTCACTTGAAGATTCCAGCGATATTTGTGATGGTGATGCCAGATGCAGTGTTCGTGTTTTTGAAAGATACAGTTATGCAGGTGGTAACCGTGTGAGTATGAATGTTGTATTGTTTCAGAACGGTGGCGGTCCTATTTATCTTTCGGCAATTACATCGGGCGGAAGTCAAGCGGTGCTTTTCAAGGTCAATACTTTTGGCGAAGAGGCTTTTCTCGATAAGTTGAGAGAGTTGCTTTGATTTAATGCAATCTATTGGAGCAGGCTTAAATCTGGATTGTAAATGGAATTTTAAAAGAATTGTTGTGGAGATATTTACCAGAAAAATAAAACCTTTTCACCCGAAAAGTACAACTCTTGAGATGGAAAAATATATCACGCGGGAAACGGCACAAATGGATATAAGTGAACAACGAAGCAAAGGTGTCAAAGGTGTTCAATATGCAATCATACCAAAACTTATAAATCTTAAAGAGGAAAAATACGAAGAAAGATATGCTTTACGGGATGCAAACTTCAATATGTTTGTTGGAAATCCAAGTCGCTATTATGCTTACAAAAAAAGGAAGCGACTGATGCCCTGTAAGCCCCAATGGTCATATAAATTTCTATCTGTTAAAAAATCATGATTTTTTGAAGTAGTTGAAGTCTAAAAACAATGAGATAAAACATAAGAGAGCTGACTTTTTAGTCGGCTCCCTTTCTTTGCATTATGCAGTAAAGTTTTTTGCATTATTTCTTTATTTGGGCTTTTAATTCTTTTGCGCGTTTTTCTGTCATATCGGCTTCTACATCGTAACCTCTGCTACGGTAGATATCAGCCATTTTCATACACTCGTTGTATGCCTTTTCATATTCGCCCATTTCTTCATACAGACCTGCTTTGCAGTCCATTTCATCGCAGAAAAATGTTCCGATTTCACCTGCTTTGTTATAGCAAGCTAATGCTTCATCATATTTTTTGAGACCTTTGCAGATGTCTCCGCCGTGGATATACATTCGCCAGTCATCAGGGAACTTTTTGATTGTTTCTGTGAAGAGATTATATGCATCATCATATTTTTCAGCCCAGATAAGAGCAATCAGAAGGTTGTCTGTTTCTCTCGGATTATCGGGGTTTGCTTTTGCCTTTCCTTCAAGCTCGGAGATGATTTCATTTTCTTTATGAAGAAGGAAATACATCCAGATTCTCTGCATACAGGCAATCTGATAGTTTTCGGGGTCATTATTGGGGTCATCATTTACGGCTTTATCATACCATTCAACAGCAACATCTCTGCAATAGTTCATCATATACATATGAATCCAACCGTATAGCCATTTATCCTCGGTTGAAAGCTCGCCGGCTTTTATAAGCTTTTCGTATTCAACACGGCAACGCATAAAGTCCTCGGGGTCACGGGAGTTTTCGTAAACAGAGGCAAGTCGTTGCGCATAGTTATCGTATGCAACTGAGTTCTTTTTATAAAAATCATCTACAGTAACTTCATATAGCCTTGCAAGCTCGGGAAGAGTCAGAACATCTGGGAGAGTTGTTCCGCATTCCCAACGGGAAACTGTTTGAGAATTTACATTCAGCTTATCTGCAACCTGCTCCTGAGTTAACCCTTTTGCAAGACGAAATTTCTTAAGGTTTTCAATAAATATATTGTTCATAACTTTCACCTTTTTAAGTTTTTTTGAAGCTTCTGTTGTGATTATATCACGGAGGACAGCAATTGATAAGGTCTTATTTTATGAATAGAGTCTTGAATTATGTGTAGTGGTTGTTGACGTGGAGGATGTTTTAATAAAATGCTTTTTTCTTTGAATATTGCTTGTTGAATTTTCATATTTAATGTTTAAAAATGTTGAAACTCTGCAAATAACTATTCAAAGTTGACATATTAAGTGTGTTATGTTAATATAATGTTGCAAATCTGAACAGTTATTTTCAGGAGGATTTATGAAGATTACGCAATTTGATGGCGAAAAAGCAATTTTACAAGAATTTGGCAATCGTATAAAACAATATAGAGTATCCTTGAATATTACACAGCATCAGCTTGCTCAGAGATGTGGCATTTCGGTAACTACATTAATGCGAATAGAAAATGGCGACGATACAAAATGGTCTGCTATAATTAAAATTTTATCTGAGTTCAATTTATTGGATAACCTTGATATTCTCATTCCCGAACCTCAACCTGACTACAAAGCAATGTTTGAGGAAAAAACAATCAGAAAACGCGCAAGACCTGACAAGAAGACTTCAAATGATACTTGGGTCTGGGGAGAAGATAAGGAGGATGATGAAGATTGAAAAAAGTAAATACTGTTCGTGTTAAAATGTGGGGTACCACTGTTGGTTATCTTCATCAAGAAGATAATGGCATTGTAGGTTTTCAGTACGATGACGATTTTTTGAAAAGTGGTATTGAAATCTCACCCATAAAAATGCCGTTATCAGCAATCACATATACATTCCCCGCATTACCTGAAATCACTTATCATGGACTTCCCGGTATGGTTGCAGATTCTCTTCCTGACAGATTCGGTAACATCGTTATCAACAGATATTTAGAAAGCCAGGGAAGAGAGCCGGACAGCTTATCTGTTATAGAACGGCTTTGTTATACAGGCAAAAGAGGTATGGGTGCATTGGAATATGAGCCTTCGCAGGAAATCGGAGCTATAGATGAACCTATTGACCTTGATGCTTTAACAAAGCTTGCTTCTGAAATACTTTCCGAAAAAGAAAATTTTCATATTGAAGAAAATGATCATCTTATGTCTCAGTTGATGGAATGCAGTTCTTCTGTTGGCGGAGCAAGAGCCAAGACTCTTATAGCCTGGAATCCTGAAACAAATGATATCCGTTCAGGTCAGATTGAAGCAGATAAAGGCTATGAATATTGGTTATTAAAATTTGATGATATAAAAAATAACAAGGATAAAGACACTCGTCCTGATGATAATGAATATACAAAGATTGAATACACTTATTATCTTATGGCTGTTGAAGCAGGTATAGAAATGAGTGAATGTAAGCTTTACAAAAAAAACGGGAAAGCTCATTTTATGACAAAGCGTTTTGACAGAACAGGTAAAAACGGCAGGAAGCTGCACATGCAAACACTTTGCGCTTTAGCTCATATGGACTTTAATTCACCAATGATTTATTCCTACGAGGATGCTTTTTCTGTAATGAAGAAGCTTAAGCTTCCTTATAGCGACTACATTCAATTGTTCAAACGAATGGTCTTCAATGAATATGCCAAAAACTATGATGACCATACCAAAAATATATCCTTCCTTATGGATAAAAAAGGTGTTTGGTCCTTATCCCCTGCTTATGATGTAACCTTTGCACACAGAAAAGACAGTCAATGGGTTAAGGCTCATCAGATGCTTATTAACGGAAAGGCTGACAACATAACAAAAGATGATATGTTGATGGTTGCCGAAAAGGTGGGTATCAAAAAATCTGATGCAGATAAAAGCATTGAGCAAGTAAAAAATGCTGTTTCAAAATGGGAATTCTTTGCAAGGCAAACGGAAATGTCAGAAAGAAATATTGAGAGAATAAAAACAATTTTAGGGTTGTAATTTAAAATTCGTACACCTGCCATTTGGTAGGTGTATTTCTTTGTATTACGCAGTAAAATTTTTTACATAAATGTAATTGTGGAAATGTTGAGGAAGGTATGGTATAATGGATTTGATAAAAGAGAGGTTGGAGGAACAATTATGACTTACAAAAACGGCATAAAAGAATATACTATGACTACTTTGCTTTTTGGTGGTCCAATGGGAGTTTTGTTTGGTCTTGTGCTCCAAAATGCTTTGGCTGGGGTAATTTCTGGCGTGTTTTGCGGTTGCTTTTTTACTTTATTTATATTTTTGTTTATTAAAATACAAGAGAAAAAGTATGATAAAAAACGTTTCGAAATTGCTAAAGAAAGAAGAGTTGTTTGCGATGAAGT
>JAZNTF010000017.1:0-5768 GCA_045591625.1 Candidatus Fimenecus sp. | reverse complement strand
GCTGTCGAACGAAGTGAGACTGAGGGAGAGATAGTGAACAGAAAAACTGACTACCCCTCAGTTGCTACGCAACAGCTCCCCCAACAAGGGGAGCCTATTTCTATATTTATTTATTTTTTTATTTCTGCTCAAAGAATACTTTGAAAGCTCTATATGCCATATAAACGTCAAGCTTTGAAACAACTTCCATTGGTGCGTGCATTGAAAGTACAGGAACACCAAGGTCGATTGTGTCGATGTCAAGGTTAGCAACGTACATAGCAACTGTACCGCCACCACCTGCATCAACCTTACCGAGTTCACCAATCTGCCATACAACGTCATTTGCATTGAGCATTCTACGGATTTTGCCCATATATTCAGCAGAAGCATCAGAAGTGCCACTCTTACCACGAGCACCTGTATATTTTGTAATAACAACACCGTTGTTAACAAATGAACAATTCTTTCTTTCGCTTACTTCAGGGAATGATGGGTCAAATGCAGCGTTAACGTCAGCTGAAAGACATTCTGACTTTGAAAGCACTCTCCAAGGCTCAACGCCACCCATAACAGCAAGGTCGTGAATGAAATATTTCATATATGATGAATTAAGACCTGTGTTACCGTCGGAGCCGATTTCTTCCTTGTCAGTAAGAACAGTAAGGCAAGTGTATTCAGGGTTTTCCACATTGAAAATTGCCTGTGCAGCAGGGTAAGCACAAACCTTGTCATCATGACCGTAAGCACCGATAAGGCTTCTGTCAAAACCAATGTCACGAGCCTTGAATGCAGGTACAAGCTCAAGCTCTGCACTTAAGAAATCACCTTCAGTAATTCCGTATTTTTCATTGAGAATTTTGATGATGTTAAGCTTAACCTTGTCGCTACCTTCATCCTTTGAGAACGGACGAGAGCCGATAAGAATGTTAAGCTGTTCACCCTGAATACCTTCGCTCATTGTCTGCTTCATCTGATTCTGAGCAAGGTGTGGAAGAAGGTCAGTAACACAGAACTGAGGGTCGTTGTCATCTTCACCAACATTAACCTTAACTGTTTCACCGTCAGCCTTTACTACAACACCGTGAAGAGCAAGAGGAATAGCAGTCCACTGATATTTCTTGATTCCACCGTAATAGTGAGTCTTGAAATATGCAAGAGAAGAATCCTCGTAAAGTGGGTTTGGTTTTAAGTCAAGACGAGGTGAGTCGATATGTGCAGCAGAGATTTTAACACCCTCTGAAATATCCTTTTTACCGAATACACAAAGTATAATTGCCTTGTTTCTGTTATTGAAATATACCTTGTCACCGGCATTGTATTTCTTTGTGTTGTCAAATTCCTTATAACCTCTTTTTTCAGCTTCTGCTACGAAAAATTCAACAGATTCACGCTCGATTTTTGCAAAATCAAGATAAGCTTTATATCCTTCACAGAAATCGTCGGCAGCCTTGACAACTGCATCATCAACCTTTTCCATAGCGTGTTTTGGCTCGTAAAAAAGTTCTTTTTTCATTTCGTTTAAGTTCATAATATTTGCTCCCTTCAAGTAACCGCTGATTAAATCGGGTTGTGATTATCAGCGAGATAGTTTTTTGTCAGAACCGTCAAAAAACGCAGGCAATACTTTGTGTATTAACGAGTATTTTGGGCGAGTTATGACGGAAAAGTAGCCACTGAGAATTATAACCTTGATTTAGTCAGTGGTTACTATAATCCAATTTGTAATGTGATTGGTTTTATTTCTACATTTATATCATATGGAGGGTAATTCCATAATACAAAATCAGCGCGTCTCGTGAAAAAGCTTTCGTCTTTTTGAGCATTTATTCTCTCAAGTGCTTTTTCTTCTGTGATATTGTCTCTTTTCATTATTCTTTCAAGACGGATATCCTTTGGTGCAACAACAGCAACAGTAAAGTCACAAAGTTTGTCTTCGCCACTTTCAAAAAGTGCAATAGCATCAATGATTACACCACGATAACCTACTTCCTCCATATCTTTGAGAATAGATTGGATTTCTTCAGTAACTGCAGGATGAGTAATCTCGTTAAGAGCATTTGTACTTTCCTCATCTGCAAAAGCGCGACTTGCCAAAAGTGGTCTGTTTGTTGTGCCGTCTGCATTGATAACATCGTCACCAAAACGCTCTTTTAATTTATTTTTGACATTTTCATTGTTGTTTATAACTTCACGGGCAACTTTGTCAGCATCAATGTGATAGCAACCGTATGCCATTAATTTTTGTGCAACAGTGCTTTTACCGGCACCCGTAAGTCCTGTAAGACCAATAATTTTCATCATATCACCTTGATTTTGAATCCTGCGGAACGGATTAAACGATTATATACCGCCATACCCATACCTTTTGTATCGGGACAACGTGCATAAACTTTACTTGCTCCCATTTCGTCAAGCTCACGAAGAGCATCAAAAAGTCTTGCACTCTGGCTGAATCCGTCGTTTTCCTTGCCATATGTAACGCAAGGGCAGGAGAGAAGATGTTCTTCACCATCAAAGCACAATGCTGTTATGTTTTCTTCATTTTCGCAAAGGTTTTTAAAGCAATCAAAATCACTTTTAATAAGAGTTATGTCGGCAGTTGGTGCATAATGCTTGTATTTCATACCGGGTGAAGCTGCCACAGCACCTTCTTCTAATTTATTAAGCACAGCATCGTCAACCACAATTTCACCGATAAGTTCAGTCATTTCTTCAAGAGTTACGCCACCGGGACGAAGAAGCCTTGGTGGGTCTTCTGCAAAGGAAATAACAGTTGATTCAACACCGATTTCCGAGCTTCCACCGTCAATAATAAGTGGAATGCGTCCATTCATATCGTCAAGAACATATTTTGCATTGGTAGGACTCGGACTTCCTGAAAGATTTGCTGATGGTGCTGCAAGTGGACAACCACAAGCTTCAATAACTGCTCTTGCATACTGGCTTTTCGGAAGTCTTACGGCAACTGTGTTGAGATTTCCCGAAACCACATTTGAAATTCTGTCACTCTTTTTCATAATCATAGTAAGAGGAGCAGGCCAGAACTTTTCAGCCATAAACCTCACTTTTTCGGGAATTTCCTTAACGAGTGGTGCTAAATCCTCAAATTTTGCAATGTGCACAATGAGTGGATTATCACTTGGTCTGCCTTTTGCAACAAAGATTTTACGGACTGCATCTTCGTCAAATGCATTGGCAGCAAGACCATAAACGGTTTCGGTAGGAATAGCTACAACTTCACCGTCATTTATAAGTCTTTTTGCAGTCTCCAAGGCTTTGTCATATTCAGTTGTAATATTAATTACTACTGTTTCCATAAATATTATTCGTTCGCTTTCAATTTTTCTGCTGTATCTGCTGTGATAAGTGCATCGATAATTTCGTCAAGGTCACCGTTCATTATCTGTTCGATTTTATAAAGAGTAAGACCGATTCTGTGGTCACTTACTCGACCTTGTGGGAAATTGTAGGTTCTGATTCTCTCACTTCTGTCGCCGGTACCAACCTGACTCTTTCTCTGACCTGCAATTTCAGCATCATGCTTTGCCTGTTCAATTTCCAAAAGTCTTGAACGAAGAACCTTAAGTGCTTTATCTTTATTTTTATGCTGACTTCTTTCGTCCTGACACTCAACAACCATACCTGTTGGTAAGTGAGTAACACGGATTGCTGATGAAGTTTTATTAACTTTCTGTCCACCTGCACCACTTGAACGGAAAACATCAATCTGTAAATCGGCAGGGTTCAATTCAAAGTCAACATCTTCAGCTTCAGGAAGAACAGCAACAGTAACAGTTGATGTCTGAATTCGTCCCTGACTTTCAGTTTCAGGAACACGCTGAACTCTGTGAACACCACTTTCAAACTTGAATCGTGAGTATGCACCGTCACCGTCAACTGAGAAAATAACTTCCTTATATCCACCGAGCTCAGTTGGGTTTTCAGAAAGAATTTCCATTTTCCAACCACGAGCTTCGGCATACATTGTGTACATTCTGAAAAGTGAGTTTGCAAAAAGTGCTGCTTCTTCGCCACCTGCACCACCACGGATTTCAATAATAACGCTTCGGTCATCATTAGGGTCACGAGGAAGAAGGAGAATTTTAAGTTCTTCCCAAGTTACATCAAGCTGTTCTTTTGCAGTTTCAAATTCTTCCTGCACCATTTCCTTGAAATCCTTGTCCATTCCGCCTTCGTCAAGAAGCATCTTTGACTCTTCAAAGGTATCCTTATAACCCTTATATTCACGGAATTTTTCAATAACAGGAGTGAGTTGCTTTAATTCCTTCATAAGCTTTGTGTATAACTGCTGGTCGCTGACAGTAGCAGGGTCGCAAAGCTGTTCATTCACATTTTCAAATCTTTGTTCAATTCCTAATAATTTATCAAACATCTACTTGTACTCCATCTCTCATTACTTTTTTAATATTTTTCTCGATTTTCTGTCGTGGCACCATAACCTCACGGTTGCACTTTACACAACGGACACGAAAATCCATTCCTACACGAAGGACAAGGAAATCCTTTCCGCCGCAAGGGTGTTCTTTTTTCATTACAAGAATATCGTTAAGTTTTATATCCATAATCTTCACCAATTATATAGTATAACACAATGACAAGAAAAATAAAATAGTTATTTTAATTCTTAATGACACTTTTATTTCATATTTATATACTAATTTCAAAATAAAGGTGAGATGTATGAAAAAATATTATCCTGAGGGAATTGTCTATGAAAGCCGACAGAACAAAAAGAATATGGAAAGCATTACAAATCTTCGTGAATGCTTCTTATCGGAAAAGATTTTAGAGGGAAAGGTCACTCTTTGCGACCGTGAGCATAATCTTTATGTGGATTTAGGCATGATTCAGGGCATAATTCCTCGTGAGGAATGTGCTGTCGGCATTTCTGACGGAAGTGTGCGTGACATCGCAATAATATCAAGAGTAAACAAGCCTGTCTGCTTTAAAATTATTGATTTTATGGATGATGAGGCAGGAAATCGCACAGCAATTTTAAGTCGAAAACGAGTGCAGGAGGAATGCAGGGAAGAATACATAAATAATCTTTTGCCCGGTGATATAATTGATGCTAAAATTACTCACAACGAGTCCTTCGGTTCGTTTTGTGATATAGGCTGCGGAATTTCTGCTCTTTTGCCCATAGACAGTATTTCTGTTTCCCGTATTCCTCATCCCAATGTGCGATTTGCAGTTAATACAGTAATAAAAGCAGTTGTAAAAAGTGTTGATGCAACAGGAAGAGTCACTCTTTCTCATAAAGAGCTTCTCGGTACATGGAAAGAGAATGCAGAAAATTTCAAGGCGGGTCAGACAGTGGCGGGAGTTGTCCGTTCAATCGAAAAATACGGTGTTTTTATTGAGCTTTCGCCAAATCTCGCAGGACTTGCAGAATATTCTGATGAGGTTTGCGAGGGGGATTCAGCAAGTGTTTATATCAAAAGCATTAATCCTGAAAAAATGAAAATTAAATTATCAATTGTGGATAGCTTCCCTGAAAAGAACAATGCTGTACCGATTAAGTACTATTTTAACGGAAATCATATTGATACCTGGCAATATTCCCCTGAAACCTCGGACAAAATTATCGAAAGTGTTTTTTAAGTGTAATTATTGTTGTAATAAATAAAAAGTTGTGATAAAATGGATGTGAAATAAACCATATCGGGAGGATGTTTTATGGAAAAGCCAAGGCGAATTGTTAGTGTGGCGTTGGCATTGGTTATGCTTTTCACACTTTTTGTACCGGAACTTGCAGCGGGAAA
>JAZNTF010000016.1:0-9314 GCA_045591625.1 Candidatus Fimenecus sp. | reverse complement strand
TATGAAGAACCCCCGGCTTAGCCGGGGGGTTACTATTGTGACAAAAAACAGTTTATAATTTTATTGGCACATAATTATATAGCAGAAAAAATGAGCAGGTGTTAAACCTGCTCTTGGCATATCGATATATCTGTAAATTATAAAAATAAGCAAATAGCATTTTTTATAACAAAGTAGTAAACTCTTCATAAGCCTTTGGGTTAGCAAAAACCACATCGTCAGGTGTGGAAAAGTCAATTTCCTTACCTTGGTAATTTAATGCCACGCCTCCGGCTTCTTTTAAAATTAATGTTCCCGCCGCAATGTCCCAAGGCTGTAAGCCTTTTTCAAAAAACACTTCGCATCTGCCACAAGCTACTGTGCAGATATCGTAAGCTGCCGAGCCACTTCTACGAATATCCCTTGAAAAATCAAAAACCTTTCTTAAAAGAGCAAAGGTTTCATCTGTGTTTTCAGGGTGGTAGGGGGAAGTGCCGAAAAGAGCAAGTCCATCTGAAAGCAGACGGTCACTTACCTTTATTTTTTTACCGTTCATATATGCACCATTGCCTTTTTCCGCACTGAAAATCTCGTTGGTGTACGGATTATATACAACACCGACAATGACATCATTACCCTTGCAAAGTGCAACTGAAATGCAACTGCAACGATAGTCTTGCATAAAGTTGGTTGTGCCGTCAATGGGGTCAATTATGAAACGCAAAGCAGAACTTTTAAGGTTGTTTTCACCCTCTTCACCAATAAATTCAGCTTCAGGGAAAGATTTCGATAGCTCGCTAAACAAAAAATCCTGTACAGCAACGTCATACTTTGTTACAAAGTTCTTCTTACCTTCCTTAGCGGTTATACTGGCTTCCTGATTATGGGCAGAAAGAACAATCTTACCGGCGTTATTTACAATTTCAATAATTTTATTTAACATATTTGTTCCTCTTTACATTTGTTTTTTTTAGTATTATAGAAATACAACATACCACCAATGGAATGACTGTAAAAATAAGGATACATATAAATACATCATTCCAACCCTTTGTATCTGCAATTCTTCCGAGTATTGATGTTGCGAGAGTACTACCAATATAACAAAATGTATTCAGTAGTCCTGCCAAAAGCCCTGAATCAATTTTATCTCTTGAATAAAGGGGGACTATACTTGTAATAACATTATTGACCGCTGACATTAAACATGCAATTCCACCGAAAAGTGCAAGGGTAAGCGGTACAGATTTGAGCTTTAACGTAAAAATAATAAGACCTATCAGAATTAAAGTTCCAAAGTAAAAAATACCATTAAGTGCGTTTTCATCTTTTTGTTTTTTATGTAGTGCAGTCACAAGAGATGTGCCGAAAATCGAAAGCATAGGAAGTAACAGCGTTACAATAATAGACAGAGACGAAACTACGCCGAACTCTTCTTTAAGAATTGATGGCACCCATGTTGTGATACCATCTTTTATAAATCCGTTTGTTACAGCTGAAATTAAAATAACGACCATACTTATAATAAAAACAGGCGCAAGGGCTTTTTTGTTACTTGTTGTTTCATTGGTAGTTACGGCTTCTTTTTTTGATTTTTTTATTGTGCTCATTCCCACAAACCACAATACTGCTACAACAGCAACAAGTGCTGATGCTACATAAAAAATCAGAGTCCATTTTAATTTGAAATGTGAGAAAATTGCCGCAAAACCATAAGCCATAAATGTACCCGACGCCACAGTAGTGCTCATTACCATAACTGCTTTTGAGAGTTTATTATCAGCAAGATTATCGGATAGGGTTTTTATAATTGACGACCAAAGAATTGACTGAAATATACCGTTAAGAAACCAAAGAAATTTCATGCTGTCTATTGCTTGACAAAATGTCATAGCAAAGTTAATTATGCAAGAAGCAATAAGGGCGATTGCAACAGAATACTTTGTATTATATTTTTTTTGAAAGCAGACCATTAATAAGCTGACCTGCACCATAAGCAAAAAATAAATACGAACTTACAGTTCCTGCAGCTTCTTTGGTTGTGCCAAGCTGAGATAAAATTTCCACCATTGAAGCGTTGTAATTAAGCCTTGCAACATAAGCAAAGGTATATGCTGCCCAACATAAAAATATAAGAAAATTAGTTTTTATTGCTTAATGAGTTTATCATCTTATTTGTTACCTTTATCAACTATAACTTCTTTATTAATTTCACCAATAAAAATGTTGCTTTCTGTTTGTAAGGTCATTTCATCAGGATTTTCGAAAACAATACCATAATTTAATGAGTCAGTTCCTTCAGGGGATATAAAAATGTTATCTTTTACTTTTACGTCATAGACCATAGGTCTGAAAATTACGTAACCTCTGCTCTTACCCCATAAACCCGATGGACCATCAAAGATATTGTTTTTGATTTCTATATTATGATGTTCGCAATCTCCGTGATGACCAATTGCCGGAAAGCCCGCACATTTGAAAATATTGTCTTTTATTACAATATTATTGCAAACTGTGTCATCTTTACAAAAATCAATGAGAGTACCATTGCAATTATAAACAGGACCATACGAGCCTTCACGGGCAAGGTCTAATTGTATTTCTTCATTAAGTAGTTCTTCGTGAATACTTGTGTATGTAGGTCCGTCAAAAACACAATTCTGTACTGTGGCGTTTTCTGTTGAATTTATTTCAATCATATGCCACGTTGAACAATTAATGAAACGACAATTTTCAATAAGAATATTTTTACAATGAACGGTATTAACAAGAGTTGATTTTTCCGTTATGGTTTCATTACCGTTGAAAATACCACCTGAAATTATAACATCGTGAGTGCCTTCGTAACCGCTCCATTCGGGTTCGGAATAAGAGGCGAGGAGATATCTCGTTAATGGTTCACTTTTGCCGCTTCTTAAAATTGTAGCATTATCAGAAAGTTTAAAAATCTGATTAGAATAGAATATAAGTGTGGAAGAAATGAGATATGTTCCGTCCGGAAAGTAAATCGTGCCACCGTCTTTTAACATATCGATGCATTCTTGCAATGCCTTTGTATCGTCGTGAATACCGTCGGAAAAAACATTTTTATTATCAGTAACTTTTATAAAATTCATAGTTTTATCCTCTATATAAGTTCAGATTTGTGATGTTCTTTCGAAATTCTGGGTTTGGAACCTGTAAGATGTGAAATATCACGGTATTCACCCTTATAATCTGAAAATATACCATTTGGAACCTGTGAGGTCCAGCCTTTTTCATCAAATTTTGGAATATCAATATCCATAGCATAAAGAATGATAGCAGCAAGGTCATGAATGTTCATTTCTTTAATATGGGTGTTATTAACCCCTTTGCCAACAGCAGCAAATGTAACATATTTTTCCTCATCTGTCCAGCCACCGTGCTCTCCACCCTTACCATTTCCGTGACACAAGAATCCTCCTATTGGATATTTTTATTCCCGGAGTTAACTACGCTACTTGATACTATTTATTATTTTGTATCTGTAGCGGTAGTTAAACTGCCGGGATTTAAATAATTAAGATTAAGAACTATAGTGAGTTGTTGAGCCGAAGAGATTTCTGAAAAATCCACCGATTTTATCAAAGAAACCTGCTTTAGACTGCATTTCAACACTGTCTATTCCCAGAACATTTCCGTCATTGTCGTAAAGAATTGCTGTGAATGTAGTGTTGCCATTATTTTTTGAGGTGATTGTAAGCTCAGTACCATTTTCAGATTCCTCAATTGCGAAATTCCCGTTATTTACTATCCATTCAACACGTGTATTTTCAGGAGCGTTGCCTGTAATTTCTGTGTGAAGAGTAATGCTGTCCTGACAGCGAATTAAATATCTTGAAGGCTCTGTTATTGTGAATGATACTGTGTTGTCTTCTGTTGATTGTGTAAAGACATCACTTTCAACACCCGAATTGGAAACAGCCTTGAAATAGCAGCTATGTGCTTTGCTGTCTGTTATGGTAAATGTGTTACCATCAAGAATCATCCAAGAGCCGTTGTCAACTTTTGCCATAAAGTAAGCAATACCTGTATCAGCATATCCGCTCAATGTATAAGTAACATTTTGTCCTGTTTCCGTTTCTACACTGATTATCGGTTTTGTTGAATCAACGATAATGTCATCACTAACCATAATCTCAGAAACATTACCGGCTCTGTCGATTGCTCTTACACCAATATTTCCATTGAAGTCGTCAGGAATCAAAACTTTATTATCAGCATCATACTCCATCCAGTCGTCGTCATTGAAATGATATTCGATTCTATCGATACCTGCAGTACCCATATCAATTGCTGAAATGATAAGTTCAGGCTCAGTTCCGTAAATATTAACACCATTTATTGTTGCTACAGGAACACCTGTGCTTACTGATTTGATTACTGGGGATTCCTTATCAATGTTTGAAATAACAATTGTTTCAGTTGATGACTTTCCGTTGTTCAAGGTAACAGTTATGTTATATTTTCCGTTTTCATTAGCAATATAGCTGTTAATATTCAACTCAACGCCATTAACCTTAATTGATGCTACTCCTGTAACGCCTTCATTTGTTACATCTACTGTAATCTCAACATTTTCATTGGTCGGTGTTGTTGTATCTGCAACAACTTCAAATTCAGGTGATGTGGTGTCAATAATGAAGAATGCAGAAAGTACAGATGGAGAAACATTGCCGACATTATCAGAAACTTTAGCTTCAACATAACCCTTGAAATCAGCATTTACAACAGGCTTATTGTTTTCGTCATAATCTGCCCATTCTGTTATACTGTTCATATTTTCATCAAGAAGTCTGTATTGAATAGTGTTTAATCCCGAAGCACCTGTTTCTGTGGCAGAAATTGTAACGATAACATCATCATTATAAACAGCACAATCGTCAATAATCGTTATATAATTACCTAAATAAATTTTGTTTATAACAGGGGAGTCGTAGTCGAAATTATTTATTTCAATAATCTCTGTTGTAGAAAGGTTGTTGTTTCCCGTTACAACAAAAACATACTTTCCGTTACCATTGATTGTATATTTACCATCAACGGTAATGTCAGTACCATTTACCATAACGGATTTTAGTCCTGCATCACCGGTTGTTACTGTATATGTAATGTTGTAAGCAGTTGATGTATAATCAGTTGTTTCAGGGGTCAGCTGAATTGAAGGCACAACGGTATCAATCATTACCTTATAGGTATCTGATGGATTGCTTTCAACACCTGCACCATTAACTGCCTTGAAAATATATGTTGCATTTGTGTTTTCTGAAAGAACAATTTCATCACCGGTTGTGATTTCAGTCCAACCGCTTCCGTTATCAGTACTGTAACAGTATGTGATTCCTGAGATTGCTTCATTAAGTGTTGAAAAACGGAACACAACAGTATCCGAAGTCCATCTTCCAAAAGCACCTTCAAAATCAACACGTACAACAGGTGAAACCTTGTCAATTTTCACAACAAACGTAGTTATATCACTTTCACGACCTGAATAGGATTTTGCCTTGAACTGATAATTTGTGATTCCGTGTGCAGAAACAGTAATTGTATCTGACTCCATTTCAATCCAGGTATTACCATCATCTGTGCTGTAATAATACTTGTAAATGCCTGAGAATGCTGTTGATGAGAGCTTAACTACAACATCATTTGATGTCCATACATCATTTTCAACTGTTGCATTTACAACAACATCAGTAGGATTATCAAGGTCAACAACAAAGCCTTCTGAACGACATATATCTGAGATGTTTCCTGCTTTGTCAATTGCTCGTGCCTCAACATACCCTTTAAATTGTGAATTTACAACAGGTTTATTGGCATTATCATAAATCGTCCATTCACTAATCGGATTACCATTTTCGTCAACAAAACGATATTCCATATAATCCACACCTGCAACGCCGGTGTCTTTAGAAGTAATTGTTGCTTTTACTTCACCCTTAAAGAACGAGCCAAATCCATCGTTAAGACCTGAATAATCACCTGAATTTACGGCATCGATTTTAAGATTTGTAATTTCGGGAGCGTTTTTATCAATATTTCTGACTATAATTCTTTCTGTGGTGGCAAGTCCGCTGTTTGATTCAATTTTTACAGTATAAGAACCATTTTCGTGAACAGTAAATGAGCCTTGACCTGTAATATCTTCACCGTTAAGAGTAATGCTCTTAATATTTGATGCACCGATTGCATCAACAGAGATATTTACGTCGTATGACTGATTTGTAATGCCCGTTGTTGATGGAGTAAGGGTTATTAAAGGAACAACCTTATCAATATTTACAGCATATCCTACTGTATCAGCACTATAAAGATTTTTACCATTATGTGCCCTGAAATAGTATGTTTGTTGTATATTTGTATCAACTGTAAGGGTATTACCTTCCATTTTTGTCCATTTTTCTGTTGGTGATGTTCTGTAATAATAGGTGATTCCGTCAACCTGATTTGTTGAATCAAGTGTAAAGGTAACATCTTCACTTGTCCATCCGCCTGAATAATCCGAAGGAGTTGTTGTTACAGAAACAACTGGAATACCATAAACAATTACAGGGAATGTGGTTGAAGCAGTTCTTCCTGCATGTGAATATGTAACAGTAATATTCTGTTCAACATTAAACAGATTAGGGTCAAAATCACTTGTATTAACTGTGTAACCGGTTATATATTCGCTGTGTGCATTGAGATAATTTGCCACAACCTTAAGTTTGTCAAGATTAAGCTCCGTATCACCCTCAGTATATTGATACTGTGGTGCTTGAGCAATTTTAATTGAGTCAAGCTGTTTTGAACTGACAAGGACCGGGAAAATTGCTCTAAGACTCTTACCGGCTCTTGTTACAGTAACAATAATATATTGTTCATTGTCAAGAAGTTCAGTATTAATTTCACTTACAGTATAGTCGTCAACAAGTGCTGTAAGTTGTTCATCCGTCCAGTTTATCGCCTCCGGATAATACTGAACTACTTCGTTTTTGTCGTAGGTTACTTTAACTTCAAGACCCGTAAGGTCAAGTGTTGTGTCACCCTCAAGATAATCATATTTAGTAGGATTTGTAATAGTAATACTCTTTGGTACAAGTTCAACAATATTTACATCCTTTTTAAGTGTCTGATATGAGCTTGAAAGCACATTGTTTGACATATATGTCCAGATTGAAGCGGAACCGGCCTGTAAGCCAGTCACAGTTCCGGTAGTTGAATCAACTTTAATATAATCGTTAGTTGTGTTTCCTGCAGAAGAAATGGCACTGCTTGTAGACCAAGGAGCATTACCACTATTATCAGGAGTTCCCCAATACTGACGATTAACATTCATTCTTACAGGAGTATGAGTAGATGTATAAGTATAAGGAAGGTCAGCGACCAAGGTGTCCGGACCATTGATATAACCACCTGTGTATGCATTTAAACCAAGTTTAGCTTTGACAGTAACAGTAAAACTACGTGAAACACCATTGATTGTTGCTGTAATTGTTGTGCTTTGTGACGGATTATTGAAAAGAGAATAGTTACCACCTGCATCAAGACCTTTTACAACACCATTCTGGTCAACCGATGCAATAGAAGGATTTGACGATGTCCACACTATACTGTCATAAACGGCATTTGACGGAGTAATTCCCGAAACAGAGAGCTGTGTTGTTGCACCTTCGTTTATTTCGGACGTGCCATTGATTGTGAAATCTGTTATGGCAACACCAATTGTTACAATCTGTGTATCAGTAAGGCTTGTGCCGTTATATGTAGCTTCAATAAAGATTGTTGATGTACCATCTTTGATACCGGTTAAAACACCATTTGATGTCATAGAAGAAATTCCGTCAGTGGCAGGTTCACTGCTTGTTGCATATATCTTTTCACCTGTAACAGGGTTGATAATACCCCAATTTTTTATGACATCAGAGTTGCCGTTAAGACGGGTAGGGGCAATTGTTGAAGTATATGTTGCGCTTGTACCGATACCTAAAGCTGTCTCGCCACTTATGTTAACACCGGAAATGGTTGAACCTAAAAGACTTCTTGAAACTGTAACAGAAACAGTACGAGTAATGCCGTTGATTGTGGCAGAAATATCTGTTTTTTTAGAATATGTAAGACCACTACCACCATCAAGACCTGTTACAACACCATTTTGGTCAACAACTGCAATTGTCGGGTCGGCACTTGTCCATATTATGCCACCTGTATATGCTCCCTCAGGAATGAGTTTATCAATTGTAAGATTGGTGGTTTCACCTTCACCAACACTTGTTTCACCTGAAATTGTGAAATCTGTTACAGGAAGCTCTGATTGTTCAAGAATCGTAAAATTAATTTTATCTGTATATGCGAAAAGTGCAATATTCGAGAAGCTAAGCTCAATAGTAACTGTACCTGCTCCAACAAATGTCACCAATCCTGTTTCACTTACCGTGGCAACTGAAGTATTACTTGATTTCCACTTGAAATCGGATGTAATCATTGCTCGTATAGGTGTGTATGCACCATAAAGCTGAATTGTCTTGCCTACTGCAACTTTTTCAGGAACTGCTCGTTTATTTGTAATATGAATACCGGTAGGAAGAGCGTATGCAATATAACTCATTTCAACAAGCACTTCAACCTTGTCAGTTGCAAGTAAATTGCCATTTGCGTCATAAAGGGTTGCAGTAATCTCAACATTCATATTATCAAGAGCATTCTGAAGGCTGTCAGCAATTGAATCACCAGCAACCATACGTACAGTTGCAATGATGGTAGCCGTATCAGCAGTTTCAAGGTCGATTCCTGCAGTTTTTAATGCTGCCAAAATGGCATCTGCAGTTGTTTCACCAACCAAAGGAATTGTACGCACTTCTTCATCAAGCCATAACTGGAAAACAGCAGCCTTTGAATAGTCGTAACCTGTTACTTTACCATTTTCATCAACACCGGCAAGTAAAGGAAGATTGCTTTCCCATTTTACATATGCCCCTTCAGGCATATCTGTGGACAAAGTATAACCCAACTGGATAGAATTGTATTCTTGCACAGTGAGTTTTTCTGCTACAACAGCACCTTCCTGAGTAATTTCCATTGTGATGTCTGCAGAAAAAGCAGTTAATCCCGGAGCCATCATTGTTAATGCAAGGATGATACATAAAAGTATACTTACTGTTTTTTTCATATTTAACTTCATAACGTTAAACATCTCCTTTGCGGAAAATATCTTATAATTACTATTCTATCACTTGAATTTTATGTATTCAATATTTTGGAATTTTTCATAAAAAAATTAGCATTGTGCATAATTAATAAATTTGTTTTTTGTTGATTATACCAAGGGAATT
>JAZNTF010000015.1:0-3636 GCA_045591625.1 Candidatus Fimenecus sp. | reverse complement strand
AGACTTAAGAACGGTGAAACACTTGATGATATTTTGCCGGAGGCATTTGCTGCTTGTCGTGAGGCTTCTGCCCGTGTTCTTAATATGCGTCATTTCCCTGTGCAGATTATCGGTGGTATCGTTCTTCATCAGGGACGAATTGCTGAAATGAGAACAGGTGAAGGTAAAACTGTTGTTGCGACACTTCCTGCATATCTTAATGCTCTTGCAGGTAAGGGTGTTCACATTGTTACCGTAAACGACTATCTTGCTCGTCGTGACTCTGAATGGATGGGTAAGCTTTACAGATTTATGGGCCTTTCTGTTGGTCTTATCGTGCATGACCTTAAGGGTGAGGAAAGACGCGAAGCATATGCTTGTGACATTACCTATGGTACAAATAACGAAATGGGATTCGATTACCTTCGTGATAATATGGTAATTTATGCTGAACAGAGAGTGCAGCGTGGTCATAACTTTGCAATCGTGGACGAAGTTGACTCAATCCTTATTGACGAGGCAAGAACTCCGCTTATCATTTCAGGTATGGGTGACAAGTCAAACGAACTTTATAAGGTGGCTAATCAGTTTGCAAGAAGCCTTAAAATGTATGTTGTAAAGGAAATTGACGCAAAGCAAGGAATTGAAAATATGGTTCCTGAAGAATATGACTTTGTTGTTGACGAAAAGGGTAAAACAGCATCACTTACAAAGGGTGGTATCAAGAAGGCTGAAAAGGCTTTTGGTGTTGAAAACCTTGCTGATGTTGAAAATCTTACACTTCAGCATCACCTTGACCTTGCAATCAAGGCAATTGGTGTTATGAAGCGTGATGTTGACTATGTTGTAAAAGACGGTCAGGTGCTTATTGTTGACGAATTTACAGGACGTATTATGCTTGGTCGTCGTTATTTTGATGGTTTTCATCAGGCTATTGAAGCAAAAGAAAATGTTAAGGTTGAGCGTGAGTCAAAAACTCTTGCTACAATCACTTTCCAGAATTATTTCCGTCAGTATACAAAGCTTTCCGGTATGACAGGTACAGCTATGACTGAAAGCGGTGAATTCCAGGAAATCTATACTCTTGACGTTATCGAAATCCCTACAAACAAGCCGATGATTCGTAAGGATGAAGAAGATGTTCTTTATAAGAGTGAAGCAATTAAATTCAGAGCTATTATTGAACAGATTCTTGAATGTAACAAAAATGGTCAGCCGGTTCTTGTTGGTACAACAAATATTGAAAAAAGTGAGCTTTTAAGTAAGGCACTTCGTAAAGCGGGTATCAAGCATAATGTTCTTAATGCTAAATATCACGACAAGGAAGCTGAAATTATAGCTCAGGCAGGTGCTTTGGGTGCTGTAACAATTGCGACAAATATGGCAGGTCGTGGTACTGACATTATCCTTGGTGGTAACCCTGATTATATGGCTCGTGCAGAAATGAGAAGACTTGAATTCTCAGATGAGCTTATTGCAGAGGCAACCGGTTTTGCTGAAACTGATAATACAGATATTATAGAGGCTCGAAACACATATCGTGAGCTCGAAAAGAAATATAAGGATATGTTAAAGGACGAGGCAGAAAAGGTTCGTGAAGCAGGTGGCTTGTTCATTATCGGTACAGAGCGTCACGAATCACGCCGAATTGATAATCAGCTTCGTGGTCGTGCCGGTCGTCAGGGTGACCCTGGACGCAGTAAATTCTATCTTTCAGCAGAGGATGAATTGCTCCGTCTCTTTGCGGGTGACAGATTCTATAATATTATAGATGCTTTCCCAAGTGCAGCAGACCTTCCGATTGAAGCGAAGATTTTCTCAAATACAATTGAAAATGCGCAGAAAAAGGTTGAAGGAAACCACTTTGCAGCACGTCGTAATGTTCTTAAATTTGACGATGTTATGAATGAACAGAGAAAGAAGATTTACGAGCAGCGCAATCAGGTTCTTGACGGATATGATATCCATTCTGCAATTCTTAAAATGTTTGAAGGCTATTTTGCGGAAACAGTTGATTTTTATTGTCCTGATTCACAGTCACCTGATGATTGGAACAGAGCAGGACTTGTTAAAAAATTGAAGTATCTCGGTGAAGAAGGACTTGAAACCAAGTTTGATACAAATGCCGATTACAGAGAATATTTCTATAACAAGGCTATGGACATCTACAATGCAAAATATGAAGAATATGGTGAAGACCTTATGGCTGAACTTGAAAGAAAGGTTCTTCTTCATAATGTTGACCAGCGTTGGATGGACCACCTTGATGCTATGGATGAGCTCAAACGCGGTATCTATCTTCGTTCTTATGCTCAACAGGACCCTGTTGTGGCATTCAGAATGGAAAGCTATGATATGTTCGACGAAATGAATTCACTTATCCGTGAAGGCACTGTTACAACACTCATTCTTTTCCGTATCAGAACAGAAGAAGATGTAAAACGTGAAGAGACTGCAAAAATCACTGCAACAAACGGCTCAACCGATGGCAGTGATAAGAAAAGACCTGTAAAAAAAGGTGAAAAAGTCGGAAGAAATGACCCTTGTCCTTGCGGCAGCGGTAAGAAATACAAAAAATGCTGCGGAGCAAATGAATAACCAAAGGAGGAATAACCTTGGAGGAAAATAAAGAAAAGCTTTCCAGTTCAGGTTCTGAAGAAAATGATGATATCCATGAAGAAATGGAAGAATTAGCAAAGATTTTTAAAGAAGAGCTTGATAAGGCAAAAAAAGAGTCCCGGAACATTATGGATGATATCGAGACTATGGAAATTGAGGGATATAATCCGCAAAAGGTTTCTCGTGAGAAGAAAACACCGGAAATTAAAGAAGATATGCTCTGTGAGTACTGCGGTGAAAAGATTCGTGGAACAGAAAAAAATCCTGATAGTCCGTATTGTGAAGAATGTGAGTCAACTCTGGAAAAATATCCTTATGATTACAGAGGAATAATTGTAGCTATACTTTCTGCTTGTATAACTGTTGCTGCGGTTTTCTTCTTCGCAATCAATGTACCTGTTTTTTCTGCTATGAAACAGGGTGACAAAGCTCTTACAGAAGCCAAACTTCAGACTGCTATAGGCAAATATCAACAAGCAGAGGAACAAGCAAAAATAATTGATAGTAAAAAGGGATATTTCAACATTTACGCAAAAAAAGTTGAAACTAACTTCACATTGGTAAATATGAATTCTGCTATTACAGAAATCGACGAGAATATTCCGAATGCGGTTTTAAATCTTCCCACATTTAAAAGATTGAACGAAATTCTTGACGAATCTGAAAGAATGCAGGCTTCTGCATTAGTTGTTCAGCAACACCTTGAAAAATACCCTGTAGTTGATGATAAGAATTATGATGCTATTGTCAATGAACTTGAAGGTCTTGTAGGCAAAAAGATATATATAAGTGGCACTGAATATCACGATGAAACAGAAAAAGATTTCACTCCTGACGGAAGTGAAACTGTGTATATCTGTGATGAGGGCTGGATAAGAATGTATCAATATGCCGCAGCACAGCAGGTTGGAAAAGACCAGAAGATTATTGCAGAATATTTACAGAAATGTGCAGATTCTTCTGATTATATGTGGACTCTTGTAGCTCCTATGTTGGCAACTAATTATGCCGGTACAGGTGAATATGAAAAAGCAGAAG
>JAZNTF010000014.1:0-2574 GCA_045591625.1 Candidatus Fimenecus sp. | reverse complement strand
GGTGTAAAAACGAGTTTTACACCTCCTTTAAATTGTTATATCGGATAAACTTTATGTGCACCTGATAAAATTTTCTTCTGAAAGCCAACAAAACGACGATAATCTTCCCTTGACAATTTCTTTTTAAGATACTCAATTGCTTTGGAATATTCAGGTGCTCTGTCTGCAATGTTGTGGCAATCACTTCCCAGTAAGGAAACCATACCCTTTTTTATGAAAGAAATTGCTTTTCTCCTTGTAGAAAACTTATTGATATATGCACAGTTCATCTGAAGAATTGCACCCATTTCCACAAGCTCGTAAATCTTAGCAAGATTTTCCTTGTGCTTGGTATATCTTTCAAAATGTGCAATAATGGGCGTTATCCCTTTTCCGATAAGCCTCTCAATGCTCCTTACCATAGAGCCTGTCCACTTTGTAAAAGGCATTTCCAGAAGCATAAAATCAGTACCTTTTATGCACAAATCTTTAAGATTATCTATTCGCCACAGTTCTTCAAAGAAAAATACTTCACAGCCGGAATACAGGCTAATTTCAATATTCTCTGTTTTCAGTTCTTTCAGAAGTGTTTTTAAAGATTTGCTCTTTATTTCATTAAAATTCTCTGCTGATGAAGAGTAAGCGTAAAAATGCGGAGTAAGGACGATATTATTAACGCCTTGCTGCTTCAATTGTTTTATCAAAACAACAGATTCTTTTACACTATTACTCCCATCATCAATTTCGGGAAGTATATGAGTGTGAAAATCAATCATAAAAACTCCTACTTTTTAGATTTCTTATTCAAATCATTTGCACTGGGCTTTGAGCCACCGTAACCATAACCATAACCATAGCCGTAGCCGTAGCCGTAGCCATAGCCACCATAACCGTAGCCGCCATAATATCCGCTTCTGTAATATTTCTGTTTCTTTCCGTAACGGTAATATCCGCCTTTTCCGTAACGGTAGCCCATCTTGATATCGGAAAGTCTTCCGTTAAGTACGAATCCGAGGACATTTGCATCTACAAAAGAAAGCTTTTTAATTGCTTCTGCAACACTTTCCTTGTCTGTTCTTCCCTGTCTAACCACAATAAGAACACCGTCTACCATTTTTGACATAACTGCAGCATCTGTTACGATGTTGATTGGAGATGTGTCAAGGAAAATATATTCGTAAATTTCAGAAAGCTTCTCAAGAACTTCTTTCATAGAGTTGCTTCCCAAAAGCTCTGCCGGATTCGGAGGTATATCTCCTGAGGGAATCACATCAAGATTTGCATAATCAGAATGAACTATTGCAGAATCAATAGTATTCAGATTTGCAAGAATATTTGAAAGTCCCGGAGTTGAAGGAATATTCAGAAGGTTTGCTATATTAGGCTTTCTGAGGTCACAGTCCACAACCAATACTTTTGCACCGGACTGTGCAAAAGAGATTGCAAGGTTGAGGCAGTTTGTACTTTTTCCCTCACCTGCCAATGCACTGGTAACAATAATTTTCTTCGCCCCGTCGTGAGGAATTGTGAAAACCACATTTGTTCTAAGAGCCTTATACGCTTCTTTTACATGGAAAGAGCTCTTGTCATTTAAAACCTTCGCTCTTTTAACGATAAGCGGAGACCCTGTATTTACAACACTGTTTTTAAGAAACTTAGATGAAATTTTTCGCAAGTTCGAAACCATATTTGCCATTTTCTAACCCTCCTGCCTATCTTATTGCTCCGATTCTTCATCGTTTGAAGAATCGTCATAGGACACGTAAATTTCAGGGATAGCACCCAAAACAGGCAATTCGAAACGTGCAACCAAATCGTCTGCCGATTTAACGCGAACATCAAATATTTCCTTGAGGAGTATAAATGATATACTGAGAACGAAGCCTAAAAGTGCACCGAGAATTGTATTATTACGAACATTCGGTGATGCAGGAGTAGAAGAAAGCTTTGCCCAGTCTACAACCTTAATTGAGCTTCTGGGAATATAATTCTGCATATTTGACTCTGTTGCTCTGCCTATTGAATCTGCGATTTCGCGTGACATAACACGGTCATTATTCAACACTTCAATACGCACAATGTATGTATTAGGAATTTCTTCAACCGTCAGCATTCTTTTAATATCCCATACGCTGAACTTTTCCTGTGTTTTATTCTTTATTTCGGTTGAAACCTGCTCTAAAATAGCATCACTCTTTATAATTTCAATACAAGTAGGTACAAGGAGCTGTGATGCGGTAATATCGCTTGAGTTGGTTTTTGTTTCCGTCGGTTTTGACGGATCCAAATAATCCTGTGCAACCTCGTTATTTATAACCATGGTTACGCTGGACTCGTACTTTTTCACGAAAAAGAATTCGCTGAGAGCATATGCCGCCAAGCCAAAAACAATAGTTATCACAAGAATTGATACTATACGGTCAAGCACGACCTCTATCATTCGTTTTATATCAATTTGTTCGTTATCCTTAGAGTTATTCATTAAACTTCCCTCCATAACATTCTCCACTATATTCTAATACAAAAACTATGTTTTTGTCAATACAAACGAGAGTTTTTTCACAAGTTTTCATAAGTTTCATCAATATTGTCAGA
>JAZNTF010000013.1:0-3699 GCA_045591625.1 Candidatus Fimenecus sp. | reverse complement strand
TGTCATTTTATCGGCTTCCTTCCATGGCATTTTTTGCACCGCCTTTCGGTGCTATTTTACCATAGGACTTACCGATGTGCTGACACATTCACTTACCTATCTGCTGACACTTTCCACTTACCGATGTGCTGAAACCGGACAATTATAATGCTGTCGCAAATAAGAAACTAAATGTACTGCGAAGCCTTACCTCCCTATCCCTAGGGAGGGTGGACCATTCCTGAATTAAATAGTTGATAAAGGTTAGTGTATTTCGGGTAAATATACTAACCTTTTTTCTTTTGTTCGGGCGGAATGGTGGTGGGTAGTTCTCTAACTCCTCATCTTCACTATGATAGAATGCGAAATAAATCACGACGAAGTCGTGTATGTAATCCGTCATAGGCGGAATGTAATCATAATAAAATTATGTATGTAATCAATTCGGAAGAATTACATACACCAAGGTGATGCCATACGCCTTCGGCAATTACATACCAATCCTTCAGATTGGATAACAAGCTTTGCTTGTTTAGTGGGTATTTCGGTTATTGTTTGTCTTCTTTTGGTAAGAACGATATTATTAAAATTATTTACGCGATATATTTGCTATGCAAATGCGATATAATCGACATTGCCGATTGCGATATATTGTGATTTCACCACAATGCGATATGATATAAATCCTATTCTTGCCCGTCAGGGCATATCGCACCGCAGGTATATCGCATACGGTAGTATATATCGCAAATCCGACAGGATTTATATCGCTATGGCTTTGCCATAATGTTATCTTTTTATACAAAATGCACACCGAACAAATGTTCTCTTTGTTACCTTCGTACATTGTTTTTTCCTATTCTCTTTTGGTATAATAACTAATGCAAATCAGCGGGAAAGGAGTGCACAAGGGATGGAAAAAACATACATTGCCATAGACCTGAAATCATTTTATGCTTCGGTTGAGTGTATTGAACGCGGTCTTGACCCTATGTCAACAAATCTTCTTGTGGCAGACCCTACCCGTACGGAAAAGACAATCTGCCTTGCGGTTTCGCCCTCTCTTAAGTCCTACGGTGTGCCGGGCAGGGCAAGGCTTTTTGAAGCCCTTGAGGTTTTGCGCGTTGTAAATATGAAACGCCGACACTCCTTAGCGGACAAAGCCTTTAAAGGCAAAAGCTATGATAATAATATTCTTAAAACGGACCCGTCATTTGAAGTGGATTTTATTACCGCACCACCGCAAATGGCTCTTTATATGCAGTACAGCACAAGGATATACGAGGTATATCTTAAATATATTGCCCCCGAGGATATTCACGTTTATTCCATTGACGAGGTTTTTATTGATGCCACACACTACCTCAAAAAGTATAAAATGAACGGGGAAGAGCTTGCACGCACAATGATTCTTGATGTGCTGAGGACTACGGGCATCACCGCAACGGCAGGCGTGGGTACAAACCTTTTCCTTTGCAAGGTGGCAATGGATATATGGGCAAAGCATATCCCTGCCGATGAAAACGGGGTAAGGATAGCATCACTTAACGAGCGCACATACCGTGAGCTTTTGTGGAATCACCGCCCACTTACCGACTTCTGGCGGGTTGGCAGAGGCTATGCAAAAAAGCTTGAAGCACACGGACTTTACACAATGGGGGATATTGCCCGATGCTCCGTTGGTGGGGAGAACGAATACCACAATGAAAAATTACTGTACAAATTATTCGGAGTAAATGCGGAGCTCCTCATTGACCACGCCTGGGGATGGGAGCCCTGCACTATTGCGGATATCAAAGCGTATAAGCCTGCATCAAATTCCCTTACATCGGGTCAGGTGCTTACAAGACCATATAAGTACGATGAAACAAAGCTTATTGTCCGTGAAATGACAGAGCTTCTTGTACTCGACCTTGTTGAAAAGGAGCTCGTAACCGACCAGATAGTGCTGACTATCGGCTATGATATTGAAAACCTGACTGATAAAGGCATAAGCAACAGCTATAGTGGAGAAGTAACCACCGACCACTACGGCAGAAAAATCCCGAAGCACGCCCACGGAACGGGAAAACTCAAGGGTTTTACATCCTCAACCAAAGAGATTATGGCTGTCACAATGGAGCTTTTTGACCGCATAATAAACCCCAATCTTCTGACAAGGCGCATAAATATATGTGCAAATCACATCATAAATGAAAAGGATGCACCTCGTGACGAGGTGCAACAGCTTGATTTGTTTACGGATTACAGCACCCTTGTAATGGAAGAACAGGAAAAGGAGCAAAAGCTGAAAAAAGAGAAGGATATGCAAAGGGCGATGATAAAAATCAAAAACAAATTCGGTAAAAATGCCATTCTTAAGGGTATGAATCTGCAGGAGGGCGGTACCACAATAGAGCGCAACTCACAGATAGGGGGTCACAGAGCGTGAGCGATTATGAGGATATTATAAACCTGCCACACCACATCTCAAAAACACATCCCCCAATGTCAAATGTGGGCAGGGCGGCACAGTTCAGCTCCTTTGCAGCCCTCACAGGGTACGAGGCACTTGTGGTGGAAACCGCCCGATTGACCGACGGCAAATTGGAGCTTTCACAGGAAGAAATAAATGATTTGAATGACAAGATGAATTATCTGATGGATAATATTGCCCTCTGCCCTCAGGTTGAAATAATTTATTTCGTCCCCGATGAAAGAAAAACAGGCGGTAAATATATAAAACTTGATGTGAAAATCAGAAAAATTGACCCGATTCTGAGGACTGTTACAGATGTGGATAATAATGTTATAAGCATTGATTTTATATATAAAATAAAATTAATTGAGCAATAAAATAAGATAGTACGATATTGTGTTTTAAATTTGCATATTGTTGAAAAGTTGTACATTTAACTACAAAATATATATGAAAAAATGAAGCAGTTGGTGGTTTACCTCTCTGGTTTAAGAGAGGGGGACCGCCATTTATTTATTCTACCATAGAAACCAAGTAGCAAACGAGTCAATAATTAAAAGTTTTATATCAAGTCTGACGGGCGGTGGAGAGTTCCAACGCGAAGCGTTTTGAATCGTGAGATTCAACGGTAACAGACTGAATGTTTGTTATAAATGAAATATGAAACATCAATATTATTCTTCGTAAAGAACATAATTCTTTCATTCAGTTAACAACCAATGGAAACTTCGTTTCCACGATGCTGACGCATCGGGAACTCTCCACCACCCGACAAGCCTTGCTTTTATACGAAAGTAATCACACGCTTGAAACCTAAAATTAAACAACAGATTAATAAAAAGGTGGTCCCCCTCTCTTAAACTAGAGAGGTAGACCGCACAGTAAATTTGTTGTTATATATCAGACGACTTTATGTTTATTTGCGTATTAGGTCTTTTACAAGATTTGAAATTGTATCAAGCTGTTTGTCGTCAAGACATTTCAAATCTTTAATAACAGAGTCGAGTTTTGTGGGATTCTTTGATTCCAAATCGAAGAATTCACTTGGAGTTACACCTAAATAATCACAGATGTAGAATATGCCCGGCAAAGATGGGAGTGATTTGCCGGATTCAATATTATTGATATATCCCGGATTTTGCCCCATTGACAAACTCATATCTCGGGCGGACACGCCTTTCTTTTCTCTGAGCTGTGCAAGCCTTAATGCAAAATCTTTTTCTTCCATTATACCGTCACCATCCTTTTATAATATTTTAACC
>JAZNTF010000012.1:0-10259 GCA_045591625.1 Candidatus Fimenecus sp. | reverse complement strand
GGGACAGGCAAAGAACACTTACGGTACAGGTTGTTTCTTGCTTATGAATACAGGTGATAAGCGTGTTGAGTCAAAGAATAACCTGGTTACAGGTGTTGCCTGGGGCTTAGCTGATAAAGTTACTTATGCTATTGAGGGCTCTGCATTTAATGCAGTTTCAGTTATAAAATGGCTTCGCGATGACTTGCATCTTATTCCGTCAGCACAGCGTTGCGATGTGCTTGCAGAAAGTGTTCCTAATTCGAACGGTGTTTATTTTGTTCCTGCATTTACAGGTCTTGGTGCACCGTATTGGGATATGTATGCTCGCGGTACAATTGTTGGCCTTACAAGAGGTGCTAATGATGCTCATATCTGTCGTAGCGTTCTTGAAGCAATTGCGTATCAGATGACAGACCTGCTTGAGGCTATGAAGCAGGATTCGGATATTGAACTTTCAGAGCTCCGAGTTGACGGTGGTGCTTCCGTAAGTAACATTATGATGCAGATTCAGGCTGATATGATAAGAACAAATGTTAACAGGCCAAAAATGGTTGAAACAACAGCTATCGGTGCTGCATATCTTGCAGGTCTTGCAGTAGGATTCTGGAAGGATATGGAGGAAATTGAAAAAATCCGTCAGGTTGATAGAGTATTTGAACCACAGATGGATATTGAAAAACGCGAAAAGAGATATCGCGGATGGCTTCGTGCGGTTGAGCGTTCAAGAGATTGGGTTGAGCATTGATGATAATCAAAAGGTTCTTTCGTGATAGTGAAAAGCTTCACGAACACTTTCTTGAGCACGGAGAAGAAACAAATTCTTTTTCAGAAGAAGAATATCTGATTAAAGCGAATTGTGTGCTTGAGAATCCCAGGACAATAAAAAAACACGAAACAGATGATGGTGACAATGATATTGTCTATTATCTGCCTGAAACCGGTGAAATTGTCTTTGTATCTGAAGATGGATATATTCGCACATATTTTATGGCTGATGACGAATATTTTGATAAACAATAAAGGTGAAGAAAAATGGATTATGCTAAGGAGAGCCTTAAACTCCATTATGAATGGCAGGGTAAAATTGAAATAAAGACAAGGGCAAAGGCAAATGATAAAGAATCTCTTTCCCTTGCTTATACTCCGGGAGTTGCACAGCCTTGCCTTGAAATTCAAAAAGATATAAATAAATCATACGAGTTGACTCGTCGATGGAATACAGTTGCAGTTGTAACGGATGGTACTGCAGTTTTGGGACTTGGCGATATAGGTCCTGAGGCAGGAATGCCCGTTATGGAAGGTAAGTGTGTTCTTTTCAAGGAGTTTGGTGGAGTCGATGCTATACCTCTTTGCATAAAAAGTAAAGATGTGGACGAAATTGTAAATTGTATTTCCCTTTTGTCAGGAAGCTTTGGCGGAATAAATCTTGAGGATATTGCTGCTCCGAGATGCTTTGAGATTGAAAGAAAACTGAAAGAAAAATGTGATATCCCTGTTTTCCATGATGACCAGCACGGTACAGCTGTTGTGGTTGGTGCTGCGGTAACAAATGCACTCAGAGTTGTGGGTAAAAAGCTGGAGGACTGTACTGTTGTTTTCAGTGGTGCAGGTGCTGCGGGTATTGCAATTGCAAAGCTTATTCATAAAATGGGCGCAGGTAACATTATTATGTGCGATAAAGAGGGAATTCTTGCCGTTGGCAGAGAATGGATGAATCAGGCTCAGGCAGAAATGGCTGACATTACTAATAAAAACAATCTTAACGGTACGCTCAAAGATGCTTTGGTTGGCGCGGATATATTTATCGGAGTTTCGGCACCGAATATTGTGACAGAAGAAATGATTAAAACAATGGCTTCTGATGCGATTGTATTTCCTATGGCAAATCCCGTGCCTGAAATTATGCCTGATAAAGCAAAAAATGCCGGTGCACGAATTGTCGGCACAGGCAGAAGCGATTATCCGAATCAGATTAATAATGTTCTTGCATTTCCCGGAATCTTCCGTGGTGCACTTGATTGCAGAGCAAGTGATATAAATGAGGAAATGAAAATTGCAGCGGCAAGGGCAATTGCGTCGCTTGTTTCTGACGAAGAATTGACTGAAGAATACATATTGCCGAAAGCCTTTGACGAAAGAGTAGGAACAACGGTTGCTGAAGCGGTTGCAGAGGCTGCGAGAAAAAGTAATATAGCAAGAAGTTAAAAAATGTCTAAAGCATTTGAGCTTTCTTTATAAAAAGCTGAACCCCATCGAAAAATTTCGATGGGGTTTCCTTTTTCACCTGTCCGAAAACAGGATATAACCTATTTGAAGTGCAATCAATATATCATAAAAAGTACGAATTGTCAAATTGGCAGACAATAATTATCTATCCTGCATTCTACGCCAATGGAAAAGATATTGTTGGGCAATTCCTTCTGTGCCTTTAGTGCATTCGGGAAGCCCGTCAGGGTACATTTCTGCCATAATGCGTTTAACCCAAACATCAACCGGGAAGGCATCTAATTTGTGGAATCCATACAGGAGAGTGCATTCGGCCACCTTTGCACCCACACCTTTGATTTTTTGTAATTCTTCTCTGCCGAATTCAATAGGTGAGTTGAGAATTTTTTCAAAGTCGATTTCGTTATTGGCAACCTTTTGTGCTGCATCAATGATATATTTTGCTCTGAAGCCTGCTCGTAACGGAGCCAAATCCTCAACGGTAAGTTGTGCTAATCTTTCGGCAGAAGGAAAAGACTTTTTGCCAATATCACCATCGCCGAAGGTGTCACAAAGTCGTTCAATAATACCTTTGATTCGAGGAATGTTGTTGTTTTGGGATATGATAAAGGAACAAAGTGCTTCCCAGGGCTCCTGACGAAGAATCCGGATGCCGTTGTATTCCTTGATTGCTGTTATGAGATGCTCGTCATCATAAGACGACAGGATTTTTTCATAATCCAGATTAAAATCGAAATAATCCTTCCATATCTCATTGAACTCGGATTCACTACAGTTGTAAAAAATTATTTCGTTATTTGTTTGTTGAACAGTGAGCTGTTTTTTGAAAGCTACACCATGCCATTTTTCATCTTTATAATACCAACGGAAAGCCTGACCACAGTCAAGAGAAAGACCTAAATCGAAGGTGGGTGGGCAAGGTAATCGATAACAATTATTCATATTAAAAATCCTTTGCAATTTAACTAAAAATTTCAGAAATTTCTATGTAAAAATACTAATGACATTTTGCACAAAAAAATTAGACAATTTTTAAGAATGGTATGTTCCAAACTGTATAATTTGTCAAGGGGTTACAACAAATTGTATTTGTTAATGTTTTAACAATATGCTTTTATTTTTGTCGAAAAGTGTGTAAAACCCTTTAATTTCAATGAAAATCAAGCAAGTTATAAACATTTTCAACAGAGTTTTCAACAATATAGTTGAAAAGATTAATATACAATCTGTATAATTTTAGCTGTAATAATTTTTGTTCAAATTCCCATATTGACAAATTTTACCGTAAAATTCTGTACAAAATTCGGAATAAATTTGAACCAAAAGTCAAAGATATGTTCAAAAAATAAAACCTATGTGAGGAAAATTATTATGGTGAAAGGTGTTAACCGTCAGGTCCTTGAAATTCATGAGGTAGGGTCTGAATATTTTGAAAAAGCATTGTTTTTTGTGAAACCTGAATTCAGTATGGAAAATGAGGGAAAATTAAAATCAAAAGCCATACTGAGTATGCAGAAGGTTTCCTCGCTTCCAAGGACTCGCAGTCAAAAAGTAAAAAGCCGAGTGCTGATTTTTCTGGAAATGGCAGCCTCGGCGGGGGTTGGTGCGATTATAACCGCAATTGTTATAAAATAATTAAATCTTTTGGTGCGTTGGTAAGATTTTTACAACCATTTTCAGTAATAAGTGCCATATCTTCAATTCGCACTCCGAATTTTTCCGGAATATATATGCCGGGTTCAACTGTCACAAGATTTCCTGCCTGTAAAATTGTGTCAGAAGCAGGGGAAAGATTTGGAAATTCGTGAATTTCAACACCTACGCCATGACCGGTTGAGTGAGTAAAATATTTGCCGAAACCTTTATCATTGATAACACTTCTTGCAAACATATCACCGTCTTTACAGGAAATACCTGCTTTAATGTTATCAAGACAGTTCTGTTGTGCCTGAAGAACGGTGTTGTACATGTTTTTCATTTCGTCGGTTGCAAAACCTACGGCAACAGTTCGTGTCATATCACTGTGATAACCGTTTATGACAGTGCCAAAGTCCATTGTGATAAAATCACCGGCTTCAATCATCTTGTCACTTGGTACACCGTGTGGCATTGAGGAATTTTTACCGCTTACTGCAATAGTTTCAAAAGAAAGAGCTTCACCGCCATTGCGAAGCATAAAGAAATCGAGTTCGAGTGCAATTTCTTTTTCGGTAATTCCGACTTTTATGAATTTAAGAATATGACTGAATGCATCTTCGGCTATTCTTTGCGCTTTTACAACGGATTCAATTTCATTATCATTTTTGATTGAACGAATTTTGTTAATAAAATTATCCAGGGTAGAATCCGTAGAAATGCTTGTGTTTTTAAGAACTCCTTTAAGTGAGTTGTATATAGCGACAGTCATTCTTGTGGACTCAACAAGAAGATGCTTACAATTCATTTCAGTAAGAACAGATGCAATCTGAGGATAGGTTTTGCCCAAAAGTACTACTTCACAATTGTTAATCTGATTTTCAGCAGCCTCGATATATCTTCCATCGGTAATAAATACCGCACGGTCGGAGGAGATAAGCAAAAATCCGTCAGATGAGTCAAATCCTGTAAAATATTTTCTGTTTTCAGGAGAAATGATTAAGGCACAATAGTTGTTGCCTTGTTCATTTAAAAGAGTTTGTAATTTATTAATCATAGTAACCATATCCATGTAATTTCTCAAATTCAGCGATAATCGGAGCAGATTTTCTGCGTCTGGTTGCATAGAAAATAGGGAAACGTGTTCGTCCCTTCAGAGCATCTACGAGAATTGCAATAGCGCCACAATTGTTGGCAGCCATAACATCTGCAAAAATCTGGTCACCCACCATAGCCAATTCGTGAATCTTTACACCCAGCATATCGGCACCCTGAATAAGAGTGTGTGGTTTTGGTTTTTTGGCACTGGCAATATAAGGAAGACCAAGTTCGTTTGAAACAATCTTAGGACGACGAGGCATAGCATTAGAAATTATTATAATTTTAATGCCGGCAGTTTGTATTTTTTCAAGCCATTCCTTAAGGCCGTTGATACAATTAGTTTTCCCGTCATTACAGATAGTATTGTCAATATCAAGGGCAAGTGCTTTAGCTCCCATTTTTTTTAAATCTTCCACCGAAATATCAAGAACTGATTTGTATCGGTATTTTGGCATAGGTGAAACCATATCAAATCTCCATTTTTAAATAAGATAAAAAAATAACGGGCACTCACATGGAATGCCCATTTTCTTTTTAAGAATATGCCTAAAAAAGCGTATAATTATTTGAACTTACGCTTACGGGCTGCCTCAGACTTCTTCTTTCTCTTTACAGAAGGCTTTTCGTAATGCTCTCTTTTTCTAACTTCCTGAATGACACCGTCACGAGAAGTCTGTCTCTTAAATCTTCTGAGAGCACTTTCCAAGGACTCGTTTTCTTTAACTTTTACCTGACTCATTAAAAATCCCTCCCTTATACATTGGGATACATTTTGTATTATACAACACGAAATGTCAACTGTCAACAGTTTTTTTGGTATATTTTCCGTAATGCTGCGTTGTGCCGTCTAGAAATATCCGCATATTCCTTCGTCGGCACGACTTGCCTTACGAAAAATCTACTCAAAAAGAAAAGCAGAGGTATATTCTTGCAATACTGCCTTACGAAAAATTTGCTCGAAAAATGAATTTTAGTAATGTTTTATTACAAACGTTTTAAGTTTATATCTTCTTTGTAAGCTTACCGTAAACTACACCAAGTTTTTTGCTATAGAACTTTCTCTTTTTCTGTTCTGCTTCAGTAAGCTTTTCTTCGATAATCGGTTTTTTAAGGCTTTCCATATTGCCGTCATCAAGGATAAATGCCTGAGTTAAGCATATACCGCCCTTGCCCTTAAGCTGTGCGCGGACATAACAAGAAATCTTATTGGAGTGTTCACCTAATGTAATAGTTGATGTAATTTCGCCATCTTTTTCAATTGTAGTCGTTTTGATTGTTTCACCGTCAGCAATCCAGTCAATCTCACTGCAGTTAATACCTTTGATTGTGATTGTGTCAGCGTCGTCATCAACTTCCAAACCTACAACACGAGGACATGGACCGTGACCTACAAAATCTTCACCCAATTCATTTTTCGCATAACGGGCAATGGAGAAGAATGTGCCTGTTTCCATAGCGTTACGAAGAGTATCAAGTGAATATTCAGGAAGAATAAAGTCCATAAATGCAGTATCAATCTGGTCAACCTGATGAGCATCGCTGTTTGAGAAACCGAACACCTTGCGACCATGTGGTGTAAGAAGCTTTAAAAGCTCATCCCAGAGGATTCTGTCGCTACGGTTTGGAATATCATACATATTAAGAACTTCAATACCCATACAGGAAGGATATTTTTTTATAAGGTTGGCAAAGAAATGAATATTTTTTTCTTCTTTTGCACAGCCCGGATTTTTCTTTGCCTGTAAAAGGTCTGTGGGGTGGTTGATATGAGAAATACCACCACTTTTTTCAATAAGACTCATTGGAATTTCATAATCAAATTCAAGTCCTTGAACACCTTCGTAAGCATTGTCGGTAAAATATCCGTTAACGTGGTTTTTCATAATAGTGAACATATTACATTCAATAGCATTCGGAACATCCTCAAGACCACGTTTTTTAGTTCTTGTGTTCTTTTCAGATTTATATGTACCATTTTTGATTGCCTTGTACTGCTCTTGTGTAAGGTAACTTCTCTGTCCGTGCCAGAGATATTGGAAATTAAAGAAAGGAATGTGAGTTGGCTTTTCGTTCCAGTATTTACCTAAAATACCATGCTCTGCAAAGGCTACAATGTCAAAATCGTTGTCATAAAAGCCTTTAATCATATCGGTCATTGTATCGTTGGCATCACTGTATGTTGAATGTGTATGAAGATTTGTCTTGTAATGATTATCCTCGTTTGGAATAAGTGATAAAACGCTTTCGTAAGGATTTGTAATCTTGTAATTCATAAAGTCACTCCAATGCAATATAATGTATATATTTTACTATAATATACATTGTGTTGTCAAATTGTAATTTATCGGTGAGATGGAATGGTGTGTTTATGCCTCCCTCTGAGGAGGGAGATGGATTTGCCGTAAGGCAAAGACGGAGGGAGAGATTGGTTAATAGTACAACTGACTACCCCTCAGTCTGCTTCGCAGACAGCTCCCCTGACAAGGGGAGCCGAAAACAGACATCCTTTAACTCCCCGACAAACTCCGATTTATTGAGCGTGGTCATTATGTTCAGAGTGAATGAGGAATGATATAAAAATATTTTATTTTTCTGTTGACAAATGGATTATTTGTGTTATAATAACAGAGCAAAAATAAAGCAGAACAGATTTTTGTTCTCACCCGTCGACTACGAGTTGGCCGGTCAATACTTTACTAAAAAGTTTGATTTGTAATGGTGCGGGCAGAATTTCTGTCCGCATTTTTAATTTCGCCCATAGGGCTTTGAGAGGTGTTTATTTATCAGTACTAAAGAATTGCAAATCAATGAAGAAATTCGCGACAAAGAAATCAGAGTTATCACTGATGATGGTGAACAGCTTGGTATTATGTCTGCAAAGGATGCTTTGAAGGAAGCTGAAAAGCGCAGCCTTGACCTTGTAAAGATTGCCCCTAACGCTCAGCCACCTGTTTGTAAGATTATGGACTATGCTAAGTATCGTTTTGACAAGGCAAAGAAAGAAAAGGAAGCAAAGAAAAATCAGAAGGTTATTGAAACTAAAGAAATCAGACTTTCTGTTAACATTGATACGCATGACTTTGATACAAAGGTAAATCATGCTCTCAAATTCTTGAAGTCAGGTAACAAAGTAAAGGTTTCAATCCGTTTCAGAGGTCGTGAAATGGCTCACGCTCATTTAGGTAACGGAATTATGGAACGTTTTGCAGTTGCAGTTGAGGAATTAGGCACAGTTGATAAACCTGCAAAACTTGAAGGTCGTCAGATGCTTATGTTCTTATCCCCAAAGGGTGCGAAATAAAAGGTAGTATATTATATTAGGAGGATATTATTATGCCAAAGATTAAAACACATAGCGGAGCTAAAAAAAGATTTAAGCTTTCAAAGAACGGCAAGCCAATCAGAGCACACGCTAACAAGTCACACATCTTAACAAAGAAGAGCACAAAGAGAAAAAGAGGACTTCGTCAGACAGCTGTTGCTGATAAGACAAATACAGCACAGATTAAGCGTCTTATTCCTTACAAATAAGAAGGAATTTGTTGGTTAACAACAATAATCGAAGCGTAAAAACGCATAAATGTAACTATTCAATCGGAGGTAAAGAGAAATGGCACGTGTTAAAGGTGCGATGATGACTCGCAAAAGAAGAAATAAAGTATTAAAACTCGCTAAGGGTTACTATGGCTCAAAGAGCAAACTTTTCAGAACAGCTAAGCAGGCTGTTATGAAGAGCGGTAACTATGCATATATCGGCAGAAAGCAGAAGAAACGTGATTTCAGAAAGCTCTGGATTACAAGAATTTCAGCTGCTTGTAAGATGAACGGTATGAACTACTCAACATTCATCAATGGTCTTAAAAAAGCTGGTATTGACCTTAACAGAAAGATGCTTTCAGAGATTGCTATTGCTGACCCAGCAGCGTTCACAGCTCTCACAGAAAAAGCAAAAGAAGCTCTTAAATAATGATTTAACCACGCATGAGAAACTCTCTCACGCGTGGTTTTTCCGTTTTATAAATTATGTTTGATATTGTAATAAATGCTAAAAATAACCCGAAAATTAAAGAAGTAAAAGCTCTTGTCACATCATCAAGAGAAAGAAGAATCAGCGGACTTTTCGTAGTGGAAGGTGTCCGCCTTTGCCTTGATGCCCTTTTGAGCGGATGTGAAATACAAAATGTTTTTTGTACTGAAAACTGTGCTGAAAAATATAGTGATGAAATAGCATCCTTGCGAGACGGATGTAGGTCTTTTTATACTGTCAGTAACGATGTGCTTAAATCAATAAGTGATACTGTTACTCCGCAGGGAGTTGTGTGCACCGTAAAAATGAAGCAGAATAGTTTTGAGTACGAAAAAGGTAAGAAATATATTGCTCTTGACACTGTTCAAAATCCTGATAATTTAGGTGCGATTTCTCGTACTGCAGAGGCGTTAGGACTTGACGGAATGGTGATATTCGGCGGTTGTGATATTTATAATCCTAAGGCGCTGAGAGCATCTATGGGAGCTCTTTTCAGACTGCCGGTATTTGTTTGTAAAAAGTTAGAAGAGGAAATTGAAAAATGTAAGGAAAAGGGAATACCTGTTTTTGCAACAGTCCCTGACCGAGAAGCGAAAAGTGTCACAACTGTTGATTTTACCGAAGGTGCAATATGCATCATAGGTAACGAAGGAAATGGTGTCTCAAAAGAAATTATTGAAAAATGTAGTGACAGAATTACAATAAAAATGGACGGCAGAGCAGAGTCTTTGAATGCGGCAGCGGCTGCGTCTATAATTATGTGGGAAATGGCAAGATGAATTACGATTTGTATTGGATTTGGATGTCCTGCGGATTAGGTGCCGGGGCAAGATGCTTGGATTTGATTTCATATTATGAATGGAATCCGTATGAGATTTATGCATCAAGCTTTAATGAAATCTTTTCCCTTGATATCTTGACAAAACGACAGATAGAAAAATTAAAAAGCTTTCCCTTAGAGAAGGCTCAGAAAATATACGATACAGTAAAGAAAAACGGTTGGAAAATAGTAACACCGAGGAGTAAATATTATCCTCAGGCACTGCTTAATTTACAGGACTTGCCTCTTGTGTTGTATGTGGACGGTAACGAAACAGTTCTGAGTGATGAACTGACCATTTCAATTGTAGGTTCAAGGTCTGCATCGGGGTACAGTCGTGCAGTTGCGAGAGCACTTGCATCAACAATGGTTGAAATAGGCTTCACTGTTGTTTCAGGTGGTGCTATCGGTGTGGATAGTTATTCTCATTTAGGTGCTCTTGACGGAGAAGGAAAAACAATCTGTGTT
>JAZNTF010000011.1:0-7809 GCA_045591625.1 Candidatus Fimenecus sp. | reverse complement strand
AAGGTTTTTCTGTTTGCATATTTCTCCGCAATGATTGTAATTATCATATACACAGCCATTAAAAAGACTGTCGTTTCTGTCAAGCACTCTATTTTTCTCGCATTTGTTGTTATCGGCAATATTGCAATCTGGCTTATTGAAAACAGTATAAACGCAGGATTTGAATTCATGTCAATTTCCTATATAATCACAGAGGGCTTAATATTATTCCTCTACGGGATTTTACAGGATTACGGTCTTGCAGATACTCAAGGAATTTCTTCCGAATCTGTTGTAATCCAAACCGAAACAGCACAAACTGTTTCTAACGAACAAACAACAAATATCAGGCATTTTGAGCAAAATCAGATTGATGTTATTTTTGAAAACTGGGATGAAATCCGTTCTCTTTCTCAACGGGAAAAAGAGGTTTTAAAACTGATTATGCAGAATAAAAAGCGTAAAGATATTGCTGATGAACTTTTTGTAACAGAAAGTACAATCAAAAAACATACATCAAGCATTTTCAAAAAGCTTAACATCAACAACCGTTCTGAATTGTTTGAAAACGCAATAAGTTACTTTAATAAGTAAGGAAAAACTCTTTTAATTATTTTGAATTTGATGCAACGCTATTTATAAAACGACGAATTGTATCAAATAGCGTAGTCAATGCCAAATCAGATACCACTATTTATACAATTTGTGCCAGTAGTGGTATCGTTGTTTTATATAGTATTTAAGCCATTTATAAGAAAAAAGCGTTGCATTTGGGATTTTGTTGTCCCTCTTGCAACGCTTTCTTATTGCCTATTTAGTTAATTACATAGAAAATCTCTCTAACCTATCGTTAAATTACTGATAATCGTTATTTTACTGAAATTGACAAATTGGAATTTACGTATTTATAAGCTGTAATAGTTTTTCTACATATTGTTTGGAATGATTGATGCTGACATCTCCGTGATAGTAATTCTTCATAATTTCCATCCTTGCCGTCGGTAAACAATCGGTAATCTTTTGAGCCGAATTCTTCATAATAGGCTGTTCCTTGCTTCCGACCAAGACAAGTGCTTTAGCCTCACAATCAGCAAGCCTATCTTTAACGCTATAATTGGAATTTGCCATCAAAAATGCAATCATATCTTCCTTTGTAATGTTGACTGTATCCGAATAATAGTTCTCAAAAAGTTCTGCTTTTATGTGCAATGCCTTGAATTGCAACTTAGCAAACCACATCTTTTTTATAAGCGGATAGCACATATCATAAGTCGGTTTTATAATAGCTGCAGTCAACTTCATAGGCAACACCAAAGCACTTTCAATAATTGCAAACTCGCAAACATTCTTTCTCTGTGAAAGCATTTCCACAAGCACCTGTCCTCCAAGCGACAAACCGCCAACCAATAAAACATGACCTCCAAAATTTTCATCAATATATGAAATGATTTCTCTTGCATTGTCCTCTATTGAAATAAAAGGAACTCCGCTTCCTGAATGACCGTTTAATATGGGCATAACTATATGAAAACGGTCTGCAAGTATTTCTGCAACTTCTTTATAATTCCACCAAGACAAACCGCCACCATGAAGTAAAATGATAACATCTTTATTGTTTTTACCGTACTCGACTGCCTTCATTATGTTTCTGCACCACCTTTTACTCAAGAAATTCTGCAAATTCTTATTTATCAAGATAATTATACCACCCACACAACAAAAAGCAACATAAAAACATAAGACAGTACACCGAAATGCACTGCCTATCGTTGTTTTACTGTAAAAATCGTATCATTCAAGCCATTTAAAAGAATTAAGTGTTGCATTGGGGAAATATCCACTCCCTTATGCAACGCTTTTTATTGTCATATTATAATTGCATTTTTTCTGTGTAATTGGTATAATTTATTTAAACACTTCATGAAAGACATAAATCCTGAAGAAATCGGTGAAAACAATGAATAAACCTAATATTATCATTTTTAACCCCGACCAGATGCGTGCTGATGCTCTTCATCATTTGGGCAATTCAGCATCATATACTCCGAACTTTGATACTTTGAGTAAAGAGGGTGTTTCTTTTGAAAACTGCTTTGCTCAAAGTCCTGTTTGTGTACCAAGCCGTTGTTCATTTATGACCGGAAATTATCCGCATACCAACGGTCACAGAACCATGTCATATCTTTTGCATCCCGACGAAGAAAACCTGTTTACCGATATGAAAAAAGCAGGTTATTATACTATTTCTTCAACTCGTGGCGACTTAATGGCAGGACAGCACAAAAAACATCATAGGAAAACCATTGATAAATACCTTATGTATGACCGTGTTAAAACACCTATAACTTTGGTTAAAGGACAGCGTGGCGAAAAAGGTAGCGATACATATTATTCCTTTATGGACGGTATAATCCCAGAAAACAAAAACGGCAGAGAAATCAAAAATGAGGACGATTTAACGGTTGATTCAGCAATCAGAGCTATCAAAAAACGTCCTGACAGTAAACCTTTCTTTATGTTCGTGGGACTTAATTTTCCACATCCGCCGTATCAAATTGAGCAGAAATATTATGACTTGATTAATGAAAGCAATTTGCAACAAAGAATTCCCACAATTAAGGATACTGACGGTAAACCTTTAATGGAAACAGGCCTTCGTGATACTCTTGGTATAACAAATTACAGCGAAGAACGATTTAATGAAATTCGTCGTGTGTATCTTGCAATGTGCGCTAAAGTTGATGACCAATTGGGCAGAATTGTTGAAACTCTTAAAAATGAGGGAATTTATGATGACACTGCCATAATTGTCATTTCCGACCACGGTGACTACACCACTGACTATGGTATTGTTGAGAAGTGTCAAAACTGTTTCCCAGATTGTCTTGTTAATGTACCATTTATCATTAAACCGCCTAAAAATATCAAAACTGATACAGGTATAAACAGTAATCTTGTGGAACTTACTGACCTTTGTGCAACAGTTTATGAAATGGCAGGAATAAAATGTGACAGACTCAGTTATTCACAGAGTGTCGTGCCGTCTCTTAAAGATAAGAGTACTCCTCACCGTGAATATGTTTTCAGCGAGGGTGGACGACTTTTAGGCGAAACTCAATGCACAGAAATGGATCATTTCATAAACGAAGACGGTCACTATGCTCCCCGTATTCTTTTGCAATCTAAGGAGGACGGAACTCATACCAAAGCTGCTATGATTCGCTCAAAAAAGTACAAATATGTAATGCGACTTTACGAAAAAGACGAGTTTTATGTGCTCGGTGAAGGTGAAAGTATCAATCGCATTGATGATGAGCAGTACAAGGATATAATCGCACAGATGAAAGAGGAAATGCTTTTATGGTATATGAAAACCTGTGACAGCGTCCCCACAAAATATGATGACCGATTTACAGATGAATTACTACAGAATAATATCGCATCCGTAGGCGTTCCATTATTCCTTGGAAAAATTGCAACAGGTGCAATATCGCTCACAGGCAAAACTGCCTCACAATTTATTGATTTGGTTAAAAAGAAATTCAATATATAAATATTAAAACAAATTAAAAGGAGATTGGAAATTATGGCATACTTTAATTTTATTGACAAAATAAAATACGAGGGAAAAGACAGTAAAAATCCATTTGCGTTTAAGTTTTATGATGCAGACAAGGTTATTTTAGGAAAGAAAATGAGTGAGCATCTCCCCTTTGCAATGGCTTGGTGGCATAATCTTTGTGCTGCAGGAACAGACATGTTCGGCAGAGATACTGCTGACAAATCATTTGATAGTGAAAAAGCCACAATGGAACACGCAAAAGCAAAGGTTGACGCAGGTTTTGAGTTTATGGAAAAATTAGGTGTTAAGTATTTCTGTTTCCATGACGTTGATATTGTGCCTGAATCAGACGACATTAAAGAAACTAACCGCAGACTTGACGAGATTTCTGACTACATATTAGAAAAAATGCAAGGTACTGACATTAAGTGCCTTTGGGGTACTACAAATATGTTCTCAAACCCACGTTTTATGAATGGTGCCGGCAGTACAAATTCTGCTGACGTTTACTGCTTTGCGGCTGCACAGATTAAAAAGGCTCTTGACATTACTGTTAAGCTTGGCGGTAAAGGTTATGTTTTCTGGGGTGGCAGAGAGGGTTATGAAACTCTCCTTAACACAGACGTTAAGTTTGAACAGGAAAACATTGCAAGACTTATGAAAATGGCAGTAGAATACGGTCGTTCAATAGGCTTTACTGGTGACTTTTACATTGAGCCAAAGCCAAAGGAACCAATGAAGCACCAATACGATTTCGATGCTGCAACTGCAATCGGATTCTTACGTCAATATGGTCTTGACAAAGATTTCAAAATGAATATTGAGGCTAATCACGCTACCCTTGCAGGACATACTTTCCAGCACGAACTTCGTGTTTCTGCAATAAACGGTATGTTGGGTTCTATCGACGCTAACCAAGGTGACTATCTTTTAGGTTGGGACACAGATGAATTCCCGTTTGACGTTTACGAAGCAACAATGTGTATGTATGAAGTAATCAAAGCAGGCGGACTTACAGGCGGATTTAACTTTGATGCTAAAAACCGCCGACCAAGTAACACCTATGAAGATATGTTCCACGCATATATTCTCGGTATGGACACATTTGCTCTTGGTCTTATGAAAGCTGTCGCTATTATTGAAGACGGCAGAATTGACGAATTTGTAAAGAACAAATACGCTTCATATAACAGTGAAATCGGCAAGAAAATCACAAGTGGTACTGCTACTCTTACAGAACTTTCTGCCTATGCGGAAGAAATGGGTAATGTGACAAATGTAGAAAGTGGCAGACAAGAATATCTTGAAAGTATTATCAACCAGATTATGTTTTAAGAGGTAGTTTATGAAATATTTTGTAGGTATTGATTTAGGCACTTCTTCTGTCAAAGTCTTACTATTAAACAGTAACGGCGAAGTTGTTTCGTCAGTTACAAAGGAATATCCGTTATACTTCCCTCACGACGGTTGGAGTGAACAAAATCCTGAAGATTGGTACAACCAGACTGTTTCAGCGTTAAAGGAATTGCTTTCAAATGTTGATGCAAAAAAAGTTTCTTCTTTCTCATTCTCTGGACAAATGCACGGACTGGTAATGCTTGATGGTGACAACAACATTATTCGTCCTGCTATCCTTTGGAACGATTCAAGAAGCCAATGCCAGACTGACAAACTCAACGAAAACAAGGATTTTCTTCTTGACAATACGGGAAATATTGCTTTTGCAGGTTTTACATTGCCAAAACTTCTTTGGGTTAAAGAAAATGAGCCTGAAAACTTTAGTAAAATTAGTAAAGTGATGTTGCCAAAGGACTATCTTGCATACCGCCTTACAGGTAATTTTGCCACAGACGTTTCGGATGCATCAGGTACTCTTTATTTTGATGTGAATAACCGCAACTGGTCGCAGGACATTCTGGGTAAATATAAAATAAAAGGAGCTTGGTTTCCAAAGGTTCTTGAAAGTGACGAATGTGCAGGAATTTTAAAAGAAGAACTGCAAAATGAACTTAGCACAAATGATGTAAAAGTAATTATTGGTGCCGGCGATAATGCGGCAGCGGCGATTGGTACGGGTACTGTTAAAAACGGCAGTTGTAACATTTCTCTCGGCACAAGCGGAACAATTTTCACCGTCAGCGATACCTATAACTATGACAGAGTTAATGCAATTCACTCTTTCTGCTCAGCAAGTCGCAATTATCACTATATGGCTTGTATGCTTTCGGCAGCAGTTTGCTGTAATTGGTGGGTTGAGAAAATTCTCGGTGACGATTACGACTCTGTTCTTTCCCAAAAAGACAAATTAGGTGAAAACGACATTTTATTCTTGCCTTATCTTATGGGTGAACGCTCACCTCTTAACGACACAGAAGTTCGTGGAATGTTCTATGGTCTCGGTCTTGCAACCGAAAAGGACGAAATGAGCCTTGCAATCCTTGAGGGTGTGGCATTTGCACTAAAAGACAACATTGAGATTATTAAAAGTCTTGGTGTTGATATAAATTGTTCAACTGTTTGTGGTGGCGGAACTAAAAATAAGCTTTGGCTTAAAATTATCGCTAATGTATTGAACATTGAACTGAATATTCCCAAAAATCAGGACTGTGCAGCTTTAGGTGCTGCTATGCTTGCAGCAAAAGGCATAATGACAAAAGATGAATACACAGTTCTTGAAAATTCTGTATATGAAATTACTGAAACCGTAAAACCCGAAATTAAACTTGCAGAAAAGTATGAAGCAAAATATAAAAAGTGGAAAAAACTTTACCCTGCTATTAAAGGAATTTAATTATGAAAAAGAAATACAAAGTATTAATTTCTATTATTGTTTCAATTTTCCTTGTTATCGTTTTGGGAATTACCAATATTGTCCCTTATTTTGCTGTAATTCCCGATATGGTCAAGGTTGGAATTGACTATATTTCTCTTGACAGGTACAAAGATGCCATCAAAGAAAAGGAACTTATAAAGGAAATCTCAAAAGTTCATGAAACTATACAACATCCGTTTATCCTTGCCAACAAAGAAGATTTTGATATGGTAAAAAATGAATGCAATTCAGAAAACTTTACCGAATACACAGAATCTCTTAACAAGTCGGTTCTTGACAATGCAAATGGACTTTTAAACACAGAAGTTTATCCCGTTATGCCCTATGTACTTGACGAAGAAGACAGTATTTTGCCGATTTCACGAGAAGTTATTAACCGTATGATTATTTTAGGTTATGCGTGGCAGGTTACAGATGACGAAAAGTATGCACAAAGGGCTTGGCAAGAGCTTGCGAATGTATGCAGCTACGATGACTGGTGTACAGGACATTTTCTTGCAACTGCAGAAATGGCACTTGCAGTATCAATTGGTTATGACTGGTTTTATGATTATTTAAATGATGAACAAAAAGAACTTTTGGCAAACACAACATGGGAATATGCTATCCTGCCTGCTCTTAATGACAACCATTGGTTCACTTGGTCAAAGAATAATTGGAACAGCATTTGTTACAGCGGAATCGGTATTGCCTGTATGACCTTTACAGAGGTTGATACAGAAAAATCGGCAGAATTTCTCGCTATGTGCTACAAAAATATGCCGATTGCCTTTGAAAACTTTACGCCTGACGGTGTATATGCAGAAGGTCCGGGATATTGTCAGTCAGGTATGAATTCTATTGTATTCTTTATCGCAAGTTCGAGGAATTATTTCGGCACGGACTTTGGAATGTCAGAAATTGATGGATTTAAACAGTTAGGCTATTTCCCTGTTTACATAACAACCCCTACGGGAATGTTTAATTTCGGGGACAACAAGGCTGAAATGTGCTATACTCCTGTTCTTCATTGGTATGCAACAGAATACAACGCTCCCCTGCTTTCAGCTTATCAAATGTGTGATGCACCTGGTGAATTTGTGCTAAACACTTCTGAAGATACTGAACGCAACGGTGGTGGCAAAGAAGATGCTCTTTCCTGCCTTTGGTATAACAGAGAATATGGTGAAAGTGATTTTAGTAACGAGCCCTTGAGTCGTTATCTGGACTCTGATGTTGGACAGTCACTTGTGCTTATGCGAAGTGATTATCTTAATAATAACGCCACTTTTGCAGGTATTAAGGGTGGTTACAATTTTACAAATCACGGTGACCTTGACATTGGTACTTTCGTGTTTGACTCAATGGGTGAACGCTGGGCCGAGGAATTAGGACCGGGCAGTTATGATGCACCGAATTACTTTATGAATCTTCCTGCAGGTGGCAGATGGAAAAA
>JAZNTF010000010.1:0-9281 GCA_045591625.1 Candidatus Fimenecus sp. | reverse complement strand
AACCTTTAGGTTGCGCTCCGTTTTTTTGTTTGTTGGACTTGAACCCGAGAGGGTCTGAAGCGTAAAGAAAACAATTCGGTGAATTGTTTTTAGCACAGAGTGGCGAGGCGGGTACCGAATGCAAAGCATTGGGTCGCCGAGGCAATCAGTATGCAAGGCGACAGCCGTAGCAGACGGTCGAATCCGGTTAGTAGCTCCATAAAAGACAGGAGTTCCATTTTGACTCCTGTTTTTTCATTTCTTTCTTCTTTGCAACAAATCATTGCGTGACTTTTTGCTTTTATTATGTAATAATAAGGCTGTAAGGAGGCGATATGAATGTCTAAAGTATCAAAAAATCTCAAAAAAATCAGAATAGAGAAAAAACTTACACAAGATGCCTTGGCAGAAAAACTTCATGTTACCCGTCAGGCAATTTCAAACTGGGAAAACGATAAAACCAAACCGGATATAGAGTCCCTTGAAATGTTGGCAGAGGTTCTAGAAGTTGATATTGAAGAATTGATTTACGGTGAGAAAAAAACTGTCATAATTTCTCAGGACAAGACAAAGCAAAAAAATCGTATTAAGATTACACTTGCGATTGTAGGCTCAATTTTTGTGGCATCGGGACTTGCGATTCTTTTCTTTGGTTTCTGGCAGGATTTCAGCATTTCTTTACAGACTGCATTTTCAGTAATTCCGATGCTTGCAGGTCAGTCTGTTGCCTTATATACATATTTAAAGAAAAAGGACAGTCCAAGCTGGCGTGAGAGTGCAGGTATAATCTGGACCATTGGTACAGTTGCTACAATAGCACTTGTGGACGGAGTTCACAACATCAGTTGGTCATATACAGATTATCTTGTAATTGACTCTGTGCTTTTGATTCCGATTCTGTTTATATTCAGTTCAATAGTGCCACTTGCTTTTTATTACTATATGTCAGTTCATATTGCAACTGTCGGTAATTGGCAGAATTTACTCTTTTCATTGCTGTTTTTTGTGGTAGGAATTTTGTACACATATCATCTTTCGCGCGATAAAGACGATGCAAGAGGCAAAATCGCACAATGGATAACAATGATAGCGTCTATTCCACAAATGGTGGTGATGATTTACGCAGGCTTCAGAACAGAACTTTTATCAGGTTCATTATCAGTTCTCTTTGCAGGATTACTTTCATTCTTCCTTTGTGTATATATTGTATCAATGGACAATATAATTGTCACATTACCATTCAAGCCCATTTCGGCAATTGGTATTTGTGGGTCAATGTTAGCTCTTTCGTTGGGTACAATTTTTGATGCACCAAGTATGATAGGTGATGATTTAATCGGTTTTGTTATTTCAATTGTTATTTATGTTGCAGTACCATTGATTATAGTAATAATAAGACGAGAAGAATTTGAAGAAGAATACTTTAAAATTGCAAAAATAGTAATTCCGTTTCTTATGATTGTTTTAGTATTTGCATATGCGATTATTGAAGAAGTGTGTGTTGAGCCGGTTGTAAGTTGGAATGCAAAATATTTTATATATGACATTATATTTTACATAGGAGCAGCACTTTCAATAGTCTTTGGTGGAATGCTTGTTTATCAGGGTGCAAAGGAAATAAAAATACTGACTATCAATTTAGGTCTTTTAACTGTATTTGCACAGTTGATTGGAATTTATGCAAACCAAGGAGATAACAATATCTTTATCTTCGGCATATTACTTGTAATTTTCGGTGTGGCAATTATCTTTATTAATTGGAAAATGCTTTCACTTAAAAAATCCCGACAGGAACAACTGAACGGAGGTGGCACAGATGCTTAAAAAACTTATGTTTCCGATTTTGATTGTATCTATTGTTGTCCAGTTGCTGGTGCCTGTTGGAATGATTGCCTATGGCAATAAGGCAGAAGAAGATTTGCAGAAATACGGTAAAGAATTTAAAATTCCTGTATATATTCAAAGCATTCGCAATGGTGTCATGAATGTAAGATTTTATGAATATAATCTGTTTCAAATAGGTCATTATGCCGTTCTTGAAGAAGACGAAAACGGATATGCAAATCTTATGCAGACTCAATCAACAAAGCCAAAAACATCTGATTATATTTATGTAACATCAGAGAATAAATTGAAATTGGGTGAAGATTATACAATCGATGCCGATGTTACTTCATGGAGAGTCGGAGAAAATTCAGCATATCTTGTTATTAAGGTTTATAACGGAGAATTTGAAATTGTTGAATTGTATATGGATGGTGTTACGGCAGAAGAATGGTTTGAAACGGCAATTGTGTCAAAAGATGAGTATGATAATGATATTTTAATACAGCAGTAAGAATTCCTCAGTTTATCGATATTTATATAATTTATGCATAAAATCATGTATATTCGCACAATTAATGCATAAAAATGCAGTTGAGGCAGTTTTTAACTTGTTTTTTTTGCATAAATGCTTGACTTTTCGTGAAAAAGGGTTATATAATTTACCTACAAATAAAAATATAAAAGGGGTAATTTGAAATGAAAAAATCAGTTAAAATTCTTTCAGTAATTCTTGCTCTCGTTATCGTTGTTGGTTGCTTCGCAGCTTGTGGCGGTAAAGAAGAAGCTCCGGTAGAAGAAAAGAAAGTTCTTACAATGGCAACAAATGCAGCTTTCCCTCCTTACGAATATGTTGAAGGTGGCGAATTTGTTGGTATCGACGTTGAAATTGCAAACGCTATTGCTGAAAAGCTTGGTATGACACTTGAAATCAAGGATGTTGATTTCGGTGCAATTATCGGTGGTGTTCAGTCAGGTAAATTTGATATGGGTATGGCTGGTATGACAGTTACACCTGAAAGACTTGAAAGCGTAAACTTCTCAACATCGTATGCAACAGGTATCCAGTCCGTTATTGTTCCTGCAGATAGTGATTATGTATCATTTGAAGATTTCTACACAGGCTTTGATGCAGACGGAAATCCTACAGGCGTTAAGGAAGGTATTAAGATTGGCGTTCAGCAGGATACAACAGGTGTTATTTATTCTTCAGACGTGCCTGCAAAATGGGGCTTCGGTGAAGATAATGTAATCCGTTATAAGACAGGTGCAGACGCTGTTCAGGCTCTCAAATCAGGTAAGGTTACAGCAGTTATCATTGATAACGAGCCTGCAAAATCATTTGTTGCTGCAAGTGATGGACTTAAAATTCTTGACGGTGAATATGCTAATGAAGATTATGCTATCTGTGTTGCAAAAGAAAACGCAGAACTTCTTGACTCTATCAACAAGGCTCTTGCAGAACTTCAGGCAGATGGAACAATTGACAAAATCATCAAAAAGTATATTCCTGCAGAATAAGATATTTTTGAAGCAATTTAATTCAACATTTAATTTGACACATAAAAGGGCGGTTATTTCCGCCCTTAATTAATGAGAGGAGCATTATATGAACGCTCTAAGTTTATGGTTTGATGAACTTAAAGAAACTTTTATTTCGTGTTTTATTACCGATGACCGTTGGGAGTGGATTGCCGAGGGCTTTATCAATTCGGTAGTAATTACTGTTTTTGCCCTGTTACTTGGATTGGTAGTGGGAATTATTTTAGCTGCTGTACGTTCATCATACGATAAGAATGAAGAAGCTTTAAGAATCAGGGGTGGTATAGGTTATTATGTACTCAGGATTCTTAACGCAATCGCTAAAACATATATAACAGTTATGCGAGGCGTACCTGTTGTTGTTCAGCTTATGATATGGTACTTTGTTATTCTTGTTTCTGCAGAGGATATTCCGATTGCAATTGTTGCTTTTGGTCTTAACTCCGGTGCCTATGTTGCTGAAATTTTCCGTGGCGGTATTATGTCAATAGATAATGGTCAGTTTGAGGCGGGTCGTTCATTGGGATTCAATTATTTTCAGACAATGAGATATATTGTGATACCTCAGACCATAAAGTCAACTCTTCCAACTCTCCTTAATGAACTTATTGCTCTCTTTAAGGAAACATCAATTGCAGGCTATGTAGGAATTCTTGATCTTACAAAAGCCGGTGAAAGAATCAGAGGTATAACTTTTGAAGCATTCATGCCTCTTATCGCAGTTGCGATTGTATATCTTTTGACAGTCATTCTTCTTACCAAAATGGTTGCAATCATTGAAAGGAGGCTTCGTCGTAATGAGCGATAATATTATTGAAGTCAGAGGGCTTAAAAAACATTATCTTGGCGGAAAGGTTAAAGCACTTGATGGTATTGATGCCGATATCAAGAAGGGCGAAGTTGTTGTTGTAATCGGTCCTTCCGGAAGTGGTAAATCAACCTTTCTCCGCTCATTGAACCTTCTTGAAATGCCTACAGACGGAACAATTAATTTCAATGGCGTTAACATTACTGATAAAAAGGTCAATATTAATCTACATCGTCAAAAGATGGGTATGGTGTTCCAGCATTTTAATCTTTTTAACAATATGAATATCATAAAAAATATGACGATTGCTCCTACACAGCTTCTTAAGAAAAGCAAAGAAGAGGCAGAGATTAAAGCTCTCGAGCTTCTTGACAGAGTTGGTCTCAAAGACAGAGCTGAGGCTTATCCGTCACAGCTTTCAGGTGGTCAGAAACAACGAGTTGCTATTGTTCGTGCTCTTTGTATGGAGCCTGAAGTAATGCTTTTTGACGAGCCAACATCAGCACTTGACCCTGAAATGGTTGGTGAAGTTCTTGATGTTATGAAGCATCTTGCCCGTGAAGGTATGACAATGGTTGTTGTTACTCATGAAATGGGCTTCGCTCGTGAAGTTGCTACTCGTGTAATCTTTATGGATGAAGGTAAAATTATCGAAGAAAATACTCCTGATGAATTTTTCGCAAATCCAAAGAATCCAAGACTTAAAGATTTCTTGTCAAAGGTTTTATAATGTATAAAATATTTTCACCTTGGTAAAATATTACCGAGGTGATTTTTTATGAATAATATGAATCTTGAAACAAAAGCATATTTTGATTCTTTGCCTGTTTCAATCCGTTCCGCAATTGTAGAGTCAGGCGCAAAATTTGATACGGTGGAACAACTCAAAGTTCTTGTAAAAGCATATACAGGTGAATAAAAGAAGATAAGGCGGAGATTATACTCCGCTTTATTATTATTTTAATGTGGTTATATTGCGTTTCCTTTGTTTTCTTGTTATACTTTATCCAAGACTTCTCCCTGAGGAGAAGCTCCGTCGCTTTGCGACACACTTTATCCTTAATGGAAAAGGCAAGAATTTGGAGGAAAATATCATGGCAATTCATATTCTTAAGGACAATATTTTTGTGCTTGAAACGAAAAACACTCATTATGTGCTCGGTATTGACAATTTTGGTTGTAACCGTCACATCCATTGGGGTAAAAAATGTAACATAAATGACTATGAAATTAAGAAGCTTTGGGATGAGAGTTCAAATCACACAGAACTTGATATGGCAAAGCAGGAATTTACCGTTTTTGGCGGTACAATGTATCGTGAAAGCAATCTTAAGGTGCAATTTTCTGACAAGTGTCGTGAAATTGATCTTGATTTCGTAGATGCTGATGCAGAGGATAATCTTCTTGCAGTTACATTAAAAGATAAGCACTATCCTTTACAGGTAGTTCTTAAATATAAAATTCAGGACAATGACGATATAATCACTCGTTGGACTGAAATTACAAATACAGGTAATGAGGATATTACAGTTGACAGAATGTTTTCTGCAGAACTTACACTCCCTTCTGTTTACCCATATATAATCAAAAACACAAATGGTAGCTGGGGCGGTGAATATGTGGAAACTGAGTCAACATTGGAAGGCGGAGCACTTGTATTTGATAGTAAAAAGGGTACAACAGCTCACAATCAGTCACCATATTTCATAGCATATCAGAATGCAGACGAAAATCAGGGTGATGTTTACTTCGGCACTCTTGCATACAGCGGTAACTTCAAGGTGCTCTGCTCCCGTGACCTTTACTATACAACAAGAGTAAGCCTTGGACTTAATGACCACGATTTTAAATATACTTTAAAACCAAAGGAAACATTTGCAACTCCTGTTGTATATTGTGGTTATTCTATGAACGGTTTCGGTGAAATGAGCCGTCAGATGAACAGATTCGCGATTAATAACGTTCTTCCGAAGCAATTCAACGATAAAATTCTCCCTGTTCTTTATAACTCATGGGAAGCAACTGAATTTGATGTAAATTGTGAGCACCAGACAGCACTTGCTGAATTAGCCGCTGAAATGGGTGTTGAACTTTTCGTTATGGACGATGGTTGGTTCGGTGCAAGAAATAATGACAGAGCAGGTCTTGGTGACTGGTATGTAAATACAAATAAATTCCCTAACGGAATTGATGAACTTATCAAGAATGTAAATGATTTGGGAATGGATTTCGGCCTTTGGTTTGAGCCTGAAATGGTGAATCCTGATTCTGATTTATATCGTGCACACCCTGAATGGGCATACCATTACGACACAAGAGAGGCACACACTCTCCGTCATCAGTTGGTTCTTAATATGACACGAGAAGATGTTCAGGAATACATTTTCAACCGTATGGACGAAATGCTTACCAACTACAACATCAAATACATCAAATGGGATATGAACAGACCTCTTTCCGAAACAGGTGCCGAAAACCTCCCTTGTCCTCAGGAATTATGGTTCAGACATACTCAGGCTGTTTACAACATTGTTGACAGACTTAAGGAAAAACATCCTGATGTGGCAATTGAAAGCTGTTCATCAGGTGGCGGCAGAAGCGATTACGGCGCATTACTTCACTTTGACCAGGTTTGGACTTCTGACAACACAGATTCAATCGACAGAATGTCCATGCAAAAATGGTATACATACCTTAAACCGGTAAAAACAATGCGTGCATGGGTTACTGACATTAACTGGTACAATTCTCCAATGAGTCTTGATTTCCGTTTCAATGTTGCAATGCAGGGTTCATTAGGTGTCGGTGGTAATCTTACAAAATATAGTAAGGAAGATTTGGAAATCGGCAAAAAGAACGTTTCCCTTTACAAAGAAATCCGTCATCTTGTGCAGTTTGGTGACCTTTACAGAATCCTTGATGCACAGAAGGATGAAATTCTTTTTAACCTTTATGTAAGTGAAGATAAAACAGAGGCTGTGGCGTTCCTTGCTTCTGCACATACAAGCTTTATGAAAAAAGAAATTCCGCTTAAATTCACAGGACTTGATGACGACAAGATTTACACATTTAATCTTAACGGTCGTGATTGGGAAAAGAGTGGCTCCTACCTTAAAAATGTTGGTATCCCCACAACAATTCGTGGAATAGGAAATAACAAGGTTGTTAAAATTAAGGCAAAATAAATTGTACAATGAAAAACATTATCAACAAGTTATTTTTTTCATTGACTCACGGGCTTAAAAATGCTAATATTCTCTTCGGTTTTTAAGTTTAATAAAAATGGAAGTGATTTTTTGAAAAAGTTTTATCTTAAACCGAAATTTTTCAGTGTAATTAAAACCTGTACTAAGGAACAAGTTTTCAAGGATATCATTGCAGGTGTAATTGTTGCAATTATTGCTTTGCCATTGTCGATTGCTCTTGCATTGGCATCAGGTGTTGAACCTGCTTGTGGCGTATATACTGCTATTTTTGCAGGTTTCATGGTTTCGTTTTTAGGTGGCAGCCGAGTGCAGATTGCAGGACCTACTGCTGCCTTTGCAACTGTTGTTGCGGGAATTGTGGCAACACAAGGAATGGAAGGCTTGATTATAGCAACAATCCTTGCGGGTGTTTTCCTTATTCTTATGGGTGTGTTCAAATTAGGCTCACTTATTAAGTTCATTCCGTATACAATTACAACAGGCTTTACAGCAGGTATTGCAGTTACAATTTTCATCGGTCAGATTAAGGATTTTCTTGGTCTTCAGTATGCTGATGGAGTTAAGCCTATTGAAACAATTGAAAAAATTGAAGCAAATATCCACGCTATTGGCACTTTCAGTTGGCAAGTACTTTTGGTTGGTGCAGTTTCACTTGCTATACTTATCATATATCCAAAGCTTGAGAAGAAAATACCACCATCACTGATTGCGGTTATCGTAGGTGCTTTGATGGTTAAGTTTATTCCCGGTTTGGATAGTGGGGTGTTTACCATTGGTGAATTATATACCATTCCGTCGGGCTTTCCAAGGTTTGCATTAACAGGTATGGAGTTTAATTTCGCAAAGGTTTCAGCTGTGTTGCCTGATGCATTTACAATCGCAATTCTAGCGGCAATAGAATCATTGCTTTCTTGTGTTGTGGCGGATAGTATGGTTAATTCTCGTCACAATTCCAATGCGGAGCTTGTGGCACAAGGCGTCGGAAATATCGCCTCTGTTCTTTTCGGAGGTATCCCTGCAACCGGGGCAATTGCAAGAACAGCAGCTAATGCTAAAAACGGAGGCAGAACTCCGTTAGCAGGTATGGTACACGCTGTTGTGCTTTTGCTTGTGCTTTTATTCCTTATGCCACTTGCAGGACTCATTCCGATGCCGACTATTGCTGCAATTCTCTTTATGGTTGCATTCAATATGAGCGAATATAAGAAATTCATACATATAGTTAAGTCCGCACCTAAAAATGACATTATAGTTATGGTGATTACTTTCGGTCTTACTGTAATCTTCGACCTTGTTATTGCTATTGAGGTTGGTATGATTCTTGCTGCAATGCTCTTTATGAAGCGAATGAGTGAGGAAACAGCAGTAAAAGGCTGGAAGTATGTGGATAGCGAAAATGATGCGGATAGCCTTGATTTGAAGGTAGTGCCTAAAAATGTTCGTGTATATGAAATTACGGGACCTATGTTCTTCGGTGCTGCTGATAAAATTCTTGATATTAAGTTCAAGGAAGATACAAAGTGTCTGATTCTTAGAATGAGAGGTGTTCCGGCAATCGATGCAACCGCTATGAACTCTCTTGAAAATCTTTATAAGAAATGTCAGGCAAAGGATGTAACATTGATTCTTTCTCATGTGAATGAACAACCTTTGAATGCTATGAAAAAAGCCGGATTTTATAAATCGGTGGGAAAGGATAATTTCTGTCCTAATATTGTTACAGCTCTTGAACGAGCAAAAAATATATAACTTAAAAAATACGGTAGAAATGACTACCGTATTTTTATTGTATTCGAAAACCCCTGGCTGTGCCAGGGGTTCAAAAAAGCTTTAGCGATGAGTATAAAAATAAAACTCCTTTTGATAAAATAAAAATGCGGCTACCAACTGCATTAAAAATCAAAAGGAGGACATTCAAAATG
>JAZNTF010000009.1:0-3237 GCA_045591625.1 Candidatus Fimenecus sp. | reverse complement strand
AGCTATCATAAGATATCCTATCGCACTCATAATCGGTGGTATTATTGCTGCTGTTTTCGGTATTCTTATCGGTATCCCGGTTCTTCGTCTCCGCGGTGACTATCTCGCAATTGTTACATTAGCTTTTGGTGAAATTATCAAAAATATTTGTTCTTCAATTTATCTTGGCAGAGACACAGAAGGCTTCCACATTTCTCTTAAAAGTGTTACCGATATGAATATGGCTGCCGATGGTGAAATGCTTATTAACGGTGCTCTTGGTATGAACGGAACACCAAAGGATTCTAATTTTATTATTGCTTTTGTTATTTTATTTATCACAGTTGTTGTAGCTCTTAACTTTGTTAACTCAAGAACAGGTCGTGCGGTTATGTCAATTCGTGATAATAGAATTGCAGCTGAATCAATTGGTATTAATATTACAAAATATAAACTTGTTACATTTGCTTTAACTGCATTCCTTGCCGGTGTTGCAGGCGTTATCTATTCTCATAACTTCTCTACACTTCAGGCAGTAAAATTTGACTATAATATGTCTATTCTCGTGCTTGTATTCGTTGTGCTTGGTGGTATCGGTTCGATTCGCGGTAGTGTTATTGCTGCGGTTGTACTTACACTCATTCCTGAGCTTTTACGTGACACTATTGGTAACTACAGAATGTTATTCTATGCAGTTATTCTTATTGCAATGATGCTTGTTACATCAAATGCAACAATAAAATCCAAAATTAACGCAAATACAAACAAACTCAAAGGACTTGTAGTTAAAGAAAAGAAAGGAGAGGTTAAATAATGGCATTACTTGAAGTTAAAAACCTTTCAATTTCTTTCGGCGGTCTTCGTGCTGTTGATGAATTCAATGTTAAGATAGAAAAAGGACAACTCTATGGTCTTATAGGACCAAACGGTGCCGGTAAAACTACTGTATTTAACCTTCTTACAGGTGTTTACAAGCCAACATCAGGTGCGATTCTTCTTGACGGACAAAATATCACCGGCAAAAAGACAATTGAAATCAACAAATGCGGAATTGCAAGAACATTCCAGAATATCAGACTTTTTAAAGAACTCAGTGTTCTTGATAATGTTAAAGTCGGTCTTCATAATCAGATGAAATACACAACTGTTGAGGGTATTCTCAGACTTCCGAGATTCTTTTCTACTGAAAAGAAAATGGATAAAAAAGCTATAGAACTCCTCAAGGTTTTTGGTCTTGAAAATGAGGCTGATACATTAGCAGATAACCTTCCATACGGTAAACAGAGAAAGCTTGAAATTGCTCGTGCATTGGCTACTAATCCAAAGCTTTTACTCCTTGACGAACCTGCAGCAGGTATGAACCCAAGTGAGACTCAGGAACTTATGGATACAATTCGTTTTGTTCGTGACAACTTTGATATGACAATACTTCTTATTGAACACGACATGAAACTTGTCAGTGGTATTTGCGAAGAAGTTTCTGTTCTTAACTTTGGTCGCGAACTTGCTCAAGGTAAAACTAGTGACGTTCTTAATGACCCTGAAGTTATTAAGGCATATTTAGGTGATTAAGGAGGTTGAATATTATGGCACCACTTTTAAAAGTTGAAAATGTAGAAGTATATTATGGCATGATAAAAGCTTTAAAGGGCATTTCTTTTGAAGTTAATAAAGGTGAAATTGTTGCACTTATCGGTGCAAACGGTGCAGGTAAAACTACAACACTTCACACCATAACCGGTCTCTTAAAACCAAAAACGGGTTCAATTATTTTTAATGATAAAGACATCACTAAAACACCCGCTCACAAGATAGTTACAATGGGTATGGCACATGTTCCGGAAGGAAGAAGAATATTCTCTCAGCTTTCTGTTCTTGATAATATCAAATTAGGTGCTTTTACAAGAAAAGATAAAAATGAGATTGAAGAAACATTAAATTATGTTTATAAAAGATTCCCTCGACTCGAAGAAAGAAAGAATCAGATTGCAGGTACACTTTCCGGCGGTGAACAACAGATGCTTGCTATGGGACGTGCCCTTATGTCAAAGCCCGATTTCGTATTGATGGACGAACCTTCAATGGGTCTTTCCCCCCTTCTTGTTTCTGAAATTTTCGAAATTATCAAAGCAATTAATGAAAACGGAACTACTGTTCTTCTTGTCGAACAGAATGCAAAGAAAGCGCTCTCAATTGCTAACAGAGCTTATGTTCTTGAAACAGGTTCAATAGTCCTTTCCGGCGATGCAAAAGAACTTATGAATGACGAATCTGTTAAAAAAGCTTATCTTAGTGAATAAATACTGAAAGGTGGTCAATGCAATGGATAAAAAAATTGTTATTACTATTGCTCGTGGATACGGCAGTGGTGGTAGAACTGTTGGTAAAATGCTCTCAAAAGAGCTTAATATCCCCTTTTATGACCGTGAAATTCTTTATATGGCGTCTGATGACAGTGGTATAAACCTCGGACTTTTCCAGAAATATGATGAAGAAGTCAGTGTTGGTTTATTTGACTCATCAACAAAACAATATACAGGTGACATTATTCCACCTGAAGACAGCAAATTCACATCAAAAGAAAATCTTTTTAATTACCAGGCAAAAATTATTAAAATGCTTGCTGAAAAAGAATCTTGCATTGTTGTTGGTCGTTGTGCTGACTATATTTTGAAAGATTTCAATAATGTTATTAAAGTTTTTATTTGGGCACCTCATGAAGTTTGTGTTGATACAATCAAAGATATGTTTGCAATGAGCGAAAAAGATGCAGACAAAAAGATTCGCAAAATCGACAAGCATCGTAGTGAATTTTATCGTTATTATACTTGTCGTGATTGGGATAACGCAAGAAACTATGACTTATGTCTTAACAGTGCTGAATTAGGTTTTGACGGATGTGTTGAAGCAATCAAAGCATATATTGAAGTTTTAAAGAATGTAAAAAAATAACATTTAAGGCTACCTTTAATAGGTAGCCTTAAATTATGCCTAAAGACGTTTTTAAATTAATTAGTATTGAGATACATTTCCTAGTAGAAAACATCATATATAGCGAAACAACCCCATTATTCATATGAATAAGGGGGTTGTTTACAAATTTAATCAATTTATGCTTTTTTCTTTGAAGCAGCTTTGATAATAAAGAGAGTAGCAAACATAAGAAGAATGCCAATCGGAAGAGCGATATATGCTCTCTGAACAAAACCTGCAACAACGTATGTTACAAATGAAACACCTGCAACTGTAAGTGCATAA
>JAZNTF010000008.1:0-7790 GCA_045591625.1 Candidatus Fimenecus sp. | reverse complement strand
GGAGGATAGTGAAGAAAAGCAACCACTTCTCCTCCTAATTTTTTTGCTTCATCAATTGAGCGTTGGAGTCTTGCGCATTCTCGAGCCATCACTTTATCTACATTTTCACTTTCAGCATCAAAAAACCAACCGCGAGTACCTGCAACAGAAATATCTCCTACACGGTATGCATTGTTGTGAAGAAATTTGATTGAATCAAATCCTTTTTCCTTGCAGAATTTTTCCATTTTTGTAACAGTATTCCACCAATAGTCATGATTACCTTTTGAGATAATTTTAGTGCCGTTTAATTTATGCAAAAAGTCAAAATCTTTTTCCGCTTCTTCTAAGCTCATTGCCCATGATATATCACCGTTAATAATAACTGTATCATCTTTTTCGACAAGCTTTTGCCAATTATTCATAAGTCTTTGGGCATAATCATCCCAGCCCTTGAAAATATCCATGGGCTTGTCAACAGAAAATGATAAATGAGTGTCACCAATTGCATAAACTGACATAAAGAAATTTCTCCTATGAATAATTATAATCAACTTTCAAAAAATAAAAAATGAAAGGAGGAATATCAAATGAATAAAAATAAGAATATCACTTGTGATGCTTGTCATTGCACATTCAATGATGGTCACATGAACTGTACAGCTGAAGGAATTAAAGTTGGCACACACAATGCGTGTTCTTGTGATGATACAAGATGTGCAACCTTCAAATTAAAGATTTCTGACGTAGAATAAACTAAATTTAAAGCGGAAACCCGAACAATCATCAGGTTTCCGCAACAGTTATATTATTAGATACCTAACATATCAAATACAACTTGTTTCATATCTTCTTTTTTGCATACTCGTGTAAAACGAGGCTCTTTGCCTTTAAGGGTTGCAAGCTGTTGTGGGACAGGCTCATTTGATTTACTGAAAAGCTCATCAACCATATCAAATTCGTTATCTGCTTTGATTTCGTCAGTAATTGCAGCAAGAACACTTGCAGAGAATTTATATGGGTTAGCAGTTGAAGCAATAACTGTTGGAGTATTATCCCCTGTTTTTGCTACATAATCATCATAAACCTTAATTGCAACTGCAGTATGAGTATCACAAAGGTATTTCTTGTCATCAAACACCTTACCAATTGTTGCTTTTGTTTCTGCGTCGTCACAGCAACCTGCTGCAAACAACGATTTTACTTTATCAGCAACATCAGCAGAAACAGTATATTTACCATCGTTATTAAGAGATGCCATCCACTGGGCAACTTGAACATCATCTTCACCGCAAAGGTGGAAAAGAAGTCTTTCAAGGTTACTTGAAATAAGAATATCCATTGATGGTGATGTTGTGCAATAGAAATCTCTGTTCTTATCATAAGTACCACTTGTAAGGAAATCAGTAAGAACATTGTTAGCGTTTGATGCACAAATAAGAGTCTTTACAGGAACACCCATTCTCTTTGCGTAATAAGCTGCAAGAATATTACCGAAGTTACCTGTAGGAACAACAACATTCATTTCTTCACCATTTTTAAGCTCACCGTTCTCAATCATATCACAATAAGCTGAAACATAGTAAACAATCTGTGGTACAAGTCGACCCCAGTTGATTGAGTTTGCAGATGAAAATGCAAGGCCGTTTTCCTTAAATTTCTTTTCAATATCCTTGTCTGTGAAAATCTTTTTAACACCACTCTGTGCATCATCAAAGTTACCTTCAATAGCACAAACGCTTACATTTGAACCAGCCTGAGTTGTCATCTGAAGCTTCTGCATCGGACTAACGCCATCAACAGGATAGAATACAAGAATCTTTGTATTAGGAACATCTGCAAAACCTTCAAGTGCAGCTTTACCTGTATCACCTGATGTAGCAACGAGGATAACGATTTCTGTATCCTTAACTGTCTTACCTGCTGAAACTGTAAGAAGATAAGGAAGAAGCTGAAGAGCCATATCCTTGAATGCACAAGTAGGACCTCTCCAGAGTTCAAGAACATTTGCTTTATCAGTTAATTTATATAAAGGTGCAACCTTATCAGAGCTGAATTTACCAGCCTTATAAGCTCCCTCAACACACATTGAAAGTTCTTCTTCAGTAAAATCTGTAAGATAAAGGCGAAGTACTTCCTTTGCTCTTTCAATATATGTCATTGGAACAAGCTTCTCAATGAATTCAGGTGAAATTGCAGGAATTTCTGTAGGAACAAAAAGGCCTCCTTCAGGTGAAATGCCTTTTGCGATAGCTTCTGCAGCAGTTACGCGAACAGATTTATCTCTTGTACTTGTATAAAACATTTTAAAACACATCCTTTTCGTGTGGTATTTTATCATATTAATATTGATTTTTCAACATTATTTTAATGTCCGTCTGAATCAAAAGCATTTTTTATATGATTTATCCTCATAGGCTCATCATTTTCAAAAAACACTTCGATAATATCATAACGAATATGTTTATTGATTTTATTATCTTTAATAAACATCTGAGAAGTTGCTATAATTTTATTTCTTTTAGAAAAATCAACAGCATCAGCAGGATTAAACAACATATTTTCACTTCGTGTTTTAACTTCAATGAAGCAAATGAAGTTTTCTTTCTCTGCAATAAGGTCAATTTCTCCTAATCTGTTTTGATAATGGGCAGAAATAATATCATAATCGTGATATCTCAAATATCTAGATGCAACAATTTCTCCATATCGACCTATCAATTGTGTATCCATTATTTTTTACCATAAAGCTTTTTCAAAAAAGTCATTCTGTGAATTGGAGATGGTCCGAATTCCTTAATCATTTCGTAGTGCAGTTTTGTGCCGTAACCCTTATGCTTTTCGAACTGATACTGAGGATATTCCTTAGCTTTTTCCATCATAAATCTATCACGACTGACTTTAGCAAGAATTGAAGCAGCTGCAATCGACATAGATTTTGCATCACCTTTAACCACAGTCTCTTCTGTCACAAAAGGAATTTTCGGATATTGATTGCCATCTATCAATGCATAGTCAGGCTTAATTTTAAGACCTTCAACTGCTCTGTGCATTGCAAGAAAAGTAGCATTAAGAATATTAATTTCGTCAATTTCCTGCTCATCTGCTACACCTATTGAATAATCGATAGCCTTTTCACAAATAACATCAAAAAGCTGTTCTCTTTTTTTTTCACTAATTTTTTTCGAGTCATTAAGTCCGTCTATTTCAAGACCGAGTGGTAAAATAACAGCTGCAGCATATACCGGACCTGCCAAAGGACCTCTTCCTGCTTCGTCTATACCGCAGATGACTTTGTATCCCGCCTCTATTACCTTTTCTTCAAATGAATAATCCATATCTTACTCCGGTTTTTCGAGGGAAATAACACCAAGTTTTCCTCCTCGATATTCATCGAGAAGCATTACCGATGCTCTCTCGTAGTCGATTTCTCCGCCTTTGATCATCATTCCACGCTTTTTACCAATCATTTCAAGGACTTCCCACGCTTCCTTAGATTCAAAGTCGGCAATTTTATATCTTTCGGCTAATCGGTCGGGATAATCAGTTTTCATTGTTTCCAACAATCTGATAGCAAGTGTTTCTGCATCAAGAATTTCATCTTTGACAGAGCCTATAAAAGCTAATCTATCCCCAACCTTCGGGTCATCAAATTTCGGCCACAAAACCCCCGGGGTATCAAGAAGCTCAATACCATTACCAATCGGAAACCATTGGTTGTGTCTTGTAACACCTGCTTTATCTGCAACCTTTGCTTTGGCACTTCCTGCCATCCTGTTAATAAACGAAGATTTACCTGTATTGGGAATTCCAACTACCATAATACGAAGTGCTTTACCCGGCATACCTCTATCTTCATTTTTCTTAATTACATCTTTTAAAACTTCTCTTACAGCAACAATATAATTATTCAATCCCTTACCTGTACGACAATCAACAGGTATAGCTCTTATACCTTTAGTTTTATAATATTCAATCCATTGGTTTGTAGTATTCTTGTCTGCAAGGTCACATTTATTTAAGAGAATGATTCGTGGCTTACCATAAATCATTTCTTCAAGCTCAGGATTTGAGCTACTGTAAGGAATTCTTGCATCAATAATTTCTGTTACCCCATCAACAAGAGAAAGACTTTCTTTAATGAGACGGCGTGTTTTAGCCATATGGCCGGGAAACCATTGCACTATTTGTTTTTGATTATCTGCCATTTTATGACTCCTTAAAATCAGAATTAAAGAGGTGTGTATCACCTATTCTGTAAACAACTTTTCCGACAATATATCTTTCGTCAATCATTCCAATATGTTCTTCACGGCTATCCGCTGAGTCGTTACGATTATCACCCATAACAAACACTTTTCCTGCCGGAACAGTATATAAATTTGACATAGATTCAAGAAACTCCATATCTTCCTTTATATATGGTTCATCAAGAGTTTTGCCATCAACAACAACCTTGCCTGTTTTTTCATCAAACCAGAGTGTTTGCCCTTCAACTGCAATTACTCGTTTAATAAGAACTTTTTCATAAGCATTTGGTTGAGACGTAACAACAACATCTCCATACTTAACATCACTGACAATTGAACACAGAATCAGCTTATCACCATCATGTAGTGTATTCTCCATAGACTCACCTGAAACGGTAGATATCTTGAATACAAATGAAAAAATGACAGCAACCATAAGAATAGAAGAAACCACAATTGAAATCATATCATATATTGATTCGTACTTTTTTTGATTATCGTTTTCTACTTCAACATTTTCTTCATTCTTTATATTTTCCTGCATTTAATCTATCCTCCATTCACCGAAAGGGAAAAGTCTTGCGTTTGCTACACCAAGAATATATCTTTCATCTATAAGACCAATAGAATTAAATCGGCTATCCAATGAGTTATTACGATTATCGCCCATTACAAAAACATACCCCTCCGGCACAGTTACAGGTTCAAAAAAGTCACCACGACTTGCAGTTGGAGAAAGAATATATGGCTCATCAAGCACTTCTCCATTAACCATAACCTTATGTGTATTGAAATTAATATCAATAGTATCTCCACCAACAGCGATAACACGTTTGATTAATGGCTCGTTAAGAGCATTTGGCTGTGTTATAACAACAATATCCCCACGCTCAAATTCAGTATTGATAGCACTGACAGTCAACCAATCACCATGATTTAAAGTTGGATTCATTGACTCACCATCTACACCTACAACTCTTACAGCAAACACAAATACAATGAGTATTAGAATGATAGCAAATACAAAAGAGTCAAGCCATTCGTATATTACTCCCCAAAACCCTTTTTTCACCTTAACATCAGAATTGTTTTCTGTCACTTCAATAGGCATTTCTTCAATATTCTCTATTTGCAAATTTTTCTCTTTTTTCATAATATCACCTATTTAATTTCTTTTGCTATTTCGCAAATCCTTTTTAATCTATGATTAACACCTGAGCGTGTTATCGGAATACTTAATTGTTCTCCCAATTCCCGTAGGGACATATCAGGATTTTCAAGTCTTAACTCAGCTAATTCTTTAAGGTCATCTGACAGAAAGCCAAGTCCGACTTTATTCTTTATATGTAATATTGCACTTGCCTGTTTAGAAGATGCATCTATAGTTTTATCAAGATTTGCGCTTTCAAAATTAAGTTTTCGATTAACGTTATTACGTATATCCTTATACATTTTAACACCCATAATTTCCAAGGAAGAGTTAACTGCACCCATAACTGTAATTATGTCTTCTATCGATTCACTATCTTTAAAATATATAACATAGTTAGAATTTCTGGTTATACTTTTAGGCTCAAGAGTAAGCTCATCATAATCCTTTATAAACAATTTTAAATCACGACTTAAATTAAGATATGGAACTACAAATTCAAGATGATAATTTTTATTTGGGTCGTTAATTGTACCACAAGTTAAAAATACACCCTTTAAAAATGCAGTTTTACAACACTCATCCGAAATATTACTCCAGTTAAGTCTAGATGTTCCGTTCTTTTTATCATAACCAAATGTTTCAATAACCTTTAATCTGTCTTCTTTTCTTGTAACCTCTACCTTATATTTTCCTGCTTCTGATTTGGTAAGTTTTGGTTTCACATTACAAACTACAGATAAAATTTCAGCATATTTTTCTGCAACACCTTCATGTTCAGTAAGAATATACATATCGTAATATGAAAAAGCCCTTGAAAAAAGCAACATACCATAAGCAAAGGCGTGAAGACAACACGAATTTTCTATATCTGAAGATAATATTTCACTTTTTACATTTGCTGAAAATGACATATTATAATTTCCTATCTTTGTATATCTCTGTGATAAACAGAGGCTTTATATCCTTTTTCCACAATTGCTTTATACAGTATTTCTGCAAAAACAACTGAACGATGCTTACCACCGGTGCATCCTACTGAAATCGTTAACTGACTTTTTCCCTCACTTATATAAAGTGGAACAAGATATGTAACTAAATCAACGAGCTTTGGTTGCAGATTATTTGCTTCATCAAAACTCATAACAAAATCACGAACAGGAGCATCCAACCCTGTCTGCATTTTAAGCTCAGGAACATAAAACGGATTAGGAAGACAACGAACATCAAATACAAGGTCCGAATCTTTTGGTGACCCATATTTAAATCCAAAAGAAACAACAGTTATCTTCATTGTTCCCATAATATCATCAACGAACAATTTTGTAATTCGTTCTTTAAGCTTAGCAGTAGACATATGTGATGAATCAATAACGAAATCAGCCATATCGCGTGCTTTTTTTAACAACAATCGTTCTTCAGCTATAACATCCTGCATAGGTTTCGAAGATTCCAATCCAGAAAGAGGATGCTTTCTTCGGGTTTCCTGATATCGACGTAAAAGAACATCATTATCTGCATCCATAAACAAAATCTTATACTCACAATTCATCTCTTGCAAGTCTTCAAGAGCAGTAAACAGCTGAGAAAATGATTCACCAAGACGGATATCAGCTGCAATAGCAACTTTTTCTCTTATTTCGGCAGAATCATTGAGAATTTGAACAAAAGTAGGAATAAGTTTAGGTGTCATATTGTCAACACAGAAAAAACCTATATCCTCAAGAGAAGCCATAGCTCTTGACTTTCCTGCTCCTGACATACCAGTAACAATTACAAGTTGCATATTCCTACCTCCAAATTAATCCCCGATTATTTTAACTTCTGTTTCGAGAGTTACACCAAAATTTTCCTTTACTATTCTTTGAACATCCTGAATAAGTGTAATTACATCTGTAGATGTTGCTCCACCCTTATTAATAACAAAACCAGCATGTTTTTCACTGACCTGAGCTCCACCAACTGTGTAGCCCTTAAGTCCGCTATTTTCTATAAGTGCACCTGCAAAATATCCTTCAGGTCTTTTAAATGTGCTACCTGCACTTGGATATTCAAGAGGTTGTTTATCTTTTCTTCTTTGTAATTTATCATCCATGGCTGCTTTAATATCTGTTTTATCAGCTTTTGTAAGCTTTAATATTGCAGCTGTAATAGTATATCCATTTTTAGTATAAGCACTGTGACGATATCCTAAATCAAGGTCTTCTCTTCTTAATTCACCTTTATTACCTTTATCATCAATGTGATTTACTGAAAAAAGAACATCCTTCATCTCACCACCATAAGCACCTGCATTCATATAAACTGCACCACCAAGAGTGCCTGGTATACCATAGGCGAACTCAAGACCTGAAAGTGAATTTTCAAGTGCAAACATACAAAGTGATTTAAGTGATGCCCCAAGTCGGAGG
>JAZNTF010000007.1:0-10195 GCA_045591625.1 Candidatus Fimenecus sp. | reverse complement strand
ACTGATTAATATTATTGATATAGATATATTTTTATGATATAATTATTACATAAACTTTATTATAATAGATTTTATTCATAAAAACAAGTTAAAAACGAATATAAATACGAGGATTTTATTTTATGAAGAAAAAGCGACTTGCTTTATCAACAACACATTATATAATGATAAGCTTTCTGATTGTAATACTTGTGGGAAGTATCCTACTGTCGTTACCTGTAAGTACTGCTGACGGAAAAGCTGTGTCTTATACAGACGCTCTTTTCACAGCAACAACAGCAACCTGTGTAACAGGGCTTGTCACATTGCCCACAGTCACCACTTGGAGTGTTTTCGGACAAGCTGTAATCTTGTGCCTCATTCAGCTTGGCGGATTGGGCATTATTACGGTAATGTCAGGGTTTATGATTGCACTTCACAAAAAAATCGGTATTTCCGACCGTTTGCTTTTACAGGATACCTTTAATCTTAATACTCTTTCGGGACTTGTACGATTTGTCAAGAAGGTAATAGCAGGGACATTTATAATTGAGGGTGTTGGTGCACTTATGTATATGACGGTTTTTATCCCTCAGTACGGTGCAAAAGGCATCTGGATTTCACTTTTTAATTCCATTTCAGCATTTTGTAACGCTGGTATTGATATTATATCTGAAAACAGTTTGTGCGAATATGCCACAAATCCTATAATAAACATTGTCACTTGTTTTCTTATTGTGACAGGTGGTATTGGTTATATTGTGTGGTGGGATTTTATCCGTGTTATAAAGCTTTATAAAACACACGGATTAAAATGCTTTAAATTTATGACACTACACAGTAAAATTGCCGTTTCTATGACAGCAATGCTGATTTTTTGTGGTGCAGTATTATATTTTATTTTTGAATACAACAATCCGCTCACTATGGGTAATCACAACTTTTTAGACAAAATTCAGTTATCCATATTCCAGTCTGTGACCACGAGAACAGCGGGGTTTGCCACAATTCCTCAGGAGAATTTCACAAATCCTTCTGCCATTGTTTCACTATTACTTATGTTTATAGGGGGCTCACCTGTTGGTACAGCAGGTGGAGTCAAGACTGTTACTATCGCGGTGTTGATTATAACTGCGTACTCGATGGTAAAAGACAGAAATGAAATAACTGTTTTTAATCGTGCAATTTCACAAAAAGCAGTGAAAAAGGCCATTGCAGTTGTGGGAACATCGTTCGTGATTATGTTTGTTTCTACCGTTCTGCTTTCGTTTGTGACAAATGCAGATGTTATTGATATTCTTTATGAAACCGTAAGTGCTACTGCTACGGTGGGATTGACAAGAAATCTTACTTCTTCACTCAATGTATGGGGTAAATTTATTATAATAACGACAATGTATCTTGGTCGAATTGGTCCTATCACTCTTGCAATTGCACTTAACACAAAAAAAGACAAACGGAATATAGTTAAAACTCCTTATGAGGATATTAGTGTAGGTTAATTTTAACCGGAAAGGAAAATTATGAAAACAAATAATTCTTATGCTGTTCTTGGCTTGGGCAGATACGGATATGCCGTTGCAAAGGAGCTTGTTGAAAGTGGCGCAGAAGTTCTTGTGGTGGATTCACAGGAAAATGTAATAAATGACGTTGTGGATGAATTTCCGATTTGCAAATGTGCTGATATTACAGACGAGGATGCGATAGCACAGTTGGGAATATCAAATATTGATGTCGTAATTATTGCGGTTGCAAGTAACCTTGAAACAAGCGTTATGGCAACAACTCTTTGCAAGGATGCGGGTGTAAAAACCGTAATTGTAAAGTGTGCAAACGAAAGACATTGTAAGATTTTAAGTAAAATTGGTGCAGATAAGGTTGTTTTACCTGAATATGAATCGGGTATTCGTCTTGCGAAAAATATTCTTAGTTCAGGTTTTGTTGATATTCTTGAATTGACAAATAACATTTCACTTGTGGAATTTGATGTTAAGCCTGAGTGGGTAGGCAAAACGCTAATTGACCTTAATTTAAGAAAGAAATACTCAATAAATGTTATTGCAATACAGCAGGATAACGATGTTACAACAGAAATTGACCCTAACAAACCATTGGAGGCATCAATGAAACTGATTGTGGTTGCAAACCGTCAGAAGCTTGAAAAAATGAGATAAAAAGAAAGAGTTAACACTTTTCAACAGTGTTAACTCTTATTTGTTTTATTTGACTTTAACTGTTTCTTTTCCAAGTTGACGGTACAAATAATATCATCATAGGAAGAACCTCAAGTCGACCTATAAGCATATCAAGAGTAAGAACAATTTTTGAAAGTGATGACATTACCGTGAAATTTTCAACAGGACCCACAAGGGATAAGCCGGGACCAACATTGTTTATACAGGTTATAACTGATGAAAATGTTGTTGTGAAATCGTGGTTGTTGATTGAAACAAGTAATATGGAAATTGCTATAACAAACATATAAACAACGAAATATACACAAGTAGCAGAAGCGGTTTCTTTTTCAAGAACGGCATTATCAAGGCGGATACATTTTACTCGTCTTGGATTAAGTGCACGTTTTAACTCTCTTACACAGGCTTTGAAAAGAATAATAATTCTTCCTACCTTTAAACCACCGCCTGTTGAACCGCCACAAGCACCAATGAACATAAGGGTTATAAGAATAATCTGTGAAAGCATTGGCCAGGAGTTAAAATCAGCTGTGACAAATCCCGTTGTTGTGATAATGGAAACAACTTGAAAGCCTGCTTGTCTTAATGCTGTGCCGAAAGAGTTCACAAGGGGAGCGATATTAAGAGTGATAACACCGATTGCAACTGCAATAATACCAAGATATGTCCACAATTCTTCACTCTTGAGTGCTCGTTTGAACTGCTTGATTAAAACAAGGTAAAACAGATTGAAGTTTATACCGAAAAGAAGCATAAAGAGTGTGCATACTATTTCAATCGGCACGCTGTTATATGCTGCAATACTTGCGTTTTTAACGGAAAATCCGCCTGTACCTGCTGTTGCAAAGGCTGTTGTTATGCTATCAAAAATAGGCATACCACAACAAAGTAGGGCAATAATCTCCGCAACTGTAAATGCAGCATAGATTAAATAAAGAATACGCGCTGTAACAGTTGTTTTTGAAACAAGCTTACCCACACTCGGACCCGGTACTTCGGCACGCATAATATGCATTGATTGCATATCCTTTTGTGGCAAAAACGCAAGGACAAACATAAGTATGCCCATACCACCAATCCAATGGGTAAAGGCACGCCAGAAAAGAAGACTTTTTGACATTGCTTCAATATTTTCAAGAATTGTTGCACCCGTTGTGGTAAATCCTGAAACAACCTCAAACACAGCATCAATAATTGACGGGATTTCACCTGAAATTACAAATGGTAATGCACCGAAGAATGACATAAGAATCCACGAAAGTGAAACAATTACAAAACCTTCACGGGCATAGATAGTGCGTTTTTCAGGTTTTGGCAGATTTAAAATTGCACCAACACCTGCCAAAAGTCCTATGGTCAATAAATATATATGATAAAGATTTTCTTTATAATATAAGGATACCAGTAAAGGCAAACACAGGAATGCGGCTTCTGCCCACAAAAGTCTGCCTATGGTCCTTGAAACGATTTTATAGTTCATTTATTTTCGCCTTACTCAAAAATTTCGTTAATACTGCTGATGTGGTCACTCTTTGTAACAACAATAACGCGGTCACCTAACTCAATGCTGTCATTACCGCCTGGATAGATAACCGTATGGTTTCGGATGATACAAGCAATAAGTGTATCGTTATTTAAACGAAGGTCACGAAGAGGAACATCAATTTGTGAAAAGTCAGCTTCAATTTTGAATTCGAGTGCTTCAATTCGGCCACCGACTAATTTATAAAGTGTCTGAACACTTGATTCTTCACCTGAATTTTCAAGAGCACGGACATAAGCAATAATTCTGTTTGCTGCAATTGCTTTTGATGAAATTGCACTGTCCATACCAATGCTTTCAAGCACTTCATAGGAAACACGGTTGACCTTTGCAATTGTTTTGCTGACACCTAATGAAGAAGCATACATTGAGGCGATAATATTTTCCTCGTCAATGGTAGTAAGAGCAACGAATGCATCCTGACTGTCAAGACCCTGTTCAAGGAGAACTGCTCTGTCAGTACCATCACCGTGAATGATATCTGCCTGGGGTAAAACTTCACAAAGTTTTTCACAACGCTCAAGGTTATTTTCTATGATTTTGATGTTGTATCCGCCTGTTTCACAAAGCTGACGAGCAAGATAATAACCCATCTTACCGCCACCGATAATCATAATGTCCTTTGTTCTGTGTTTGTAAATTTTAAGCTTTTTCATAAAGCTTACAAGAACACCACGAGGAGCAGTAATGTGAATTCTGTCACCTGATTGAAATACAAAGTCGCCACGAGGAATAATAACCTCATTTTTTCTCTGTACTGCACACACAAGAATTTTAAGACCGAATTTGTTGGAAATATCGGTCATCTGCATATTACAGAGTGGATTCCCTGCGTCAATTTTAAGCTCAACAAGGTCCACAAGACCACGATAAAATGTTTCGATATTGATAGCGTTAGGAAAACGAAGCACTTTTGCAATTTCGTTTGCCGCATCAGCTTCAGGATTTACAACCATACTGAGTCCCAGTGCATCCTTAAAGAAAGGAAGCTGATTCATATAATCAGGATTTCTGACTCTTGCGATTGTGTGACCTGCACCTGCTTTTTTTGCCATAAGGCAGGAGAGAATATTGAGCTCATCCGATGATGTTGCAGCAATAAAAAGGTCACAGGTATCTACACCTGCTTCCAACTGGATTTCACAGTTAGCGCCATTACCGCAGATGCCCATAACATCATAAGAGTTTACCATTTGTTCAACAATTTTCTGGTCGCGGTCAATAACAACAACATCGTGGCCTTCCAAAGAGAGATGCTCAACTAGGGTTGCACCGACCTTACCGTCACCTACAATTACGATATTCATATAATTCTCCTGATTTCGAATAAATTAAAATATACCAATTAACATTTTATCACAACAAATCAAAATTTACAATACAGAATTGACCTACATCTTTTTTTATGATAAATTATTTAAAGAGGTGATAATATGTCAAAAATTATTGCATTGTTTATGAGTGTGATTACCGCGATTACAAGTATTTTTACATCAATCTTCGGGGGTGGCATTGTGATTAAGTCGACGGACGAAAGACTTAAGGACAACGAAAATATTATTGTGGCATCATATAATACTGCCGCACCATGGGGAAATATTTTGCAGGGTACAGGTTCAAACAAACGAGCAAGACTTTTTGGTCAACAAATCAATGACCATTTGCCGGATGTGCTTGGTGTTCAGGAAATAAATACTGATTGGGTTGAAAAAATGGAGGAATACATTCCACAATACAACTATTACGGAGTGAAACGTGGTGGCGATGAAAATGAAAAGCAGTCAGAGATGAACGGAATTTTCTATCTTAAAGAAAAATTTGACCTTCTTGAGAGTGATACCTTCTGGCTTTCCGAAACACCTGATGTGGAGTCAAAGCATCCGGATGCAGCTTGTTACAGAATATGCTCCTATGTTGTTCTTAAAAATAAGGAGACAGGAAAGATTTTTGCTCATTTTAATACTCATTTTGACCACGTAAGCGAATCAGCTCAGGAAATGGGTGGAAATCTTGTCAGCGAAAGAGCAGGAAAGATTATGGAGAAATACGGAGAAATTCCGGTTATTATAACAGGGGACCTTAATCAGTACAGTGATGCACCGGGCTGTGTAGCTCTTGAAAATAACGGATTTCTTAATGCAAATACAACTGTTGAAAACGGTGATAATATGCTCACTTATAATGGTTGGACAAACCAGACTGAGGGCAGACCGATTGACCATATTTTTGTAAATGACAAATTTACTGTAAATGAATTTGCAGTTGTAACTGAAACAGGTGCAAGAAACAATGTTTCTGACCACTATATGATAAAAGCAGCCTTGAAAATTAACTGATAATGGTAATTTTAAACGGGAAGTAAATTCTTGTAATCAAAGATATTTTATGATATAATTATTAAACAAACAGTTTTTAAGGAGATAAGTTATGAAAAAGTTTTCTGCAATATTGTTAGTGCTTGCTATTTTGTGTTCTTTCGCTGCGTGTAAAGGCGGAAGTAACGAAGAAACTACAACTAAGAGACAGTATTATAAAGAATATGGTGAATCAATTGTATTTGAAAACCCGAATCTTACTGTTCCTGAAGCGCTTTTTAAGGTTGTTCAAGAAAAGGATTACAGCAAAGAGGAATCAGACCCGAATACAACACAATCTTCCGGTGTTACAATGATTCAGAAGAAATATACTCTCAATAAAGATAATTTAAATGCTATTCCGGTTAAGGTTACATCCGGAACAACACAAATGCTTCTTAACAAAACAGTTCTTAAGGACGTTGTTGCAGGCGGATGGAAGTATGTAGGTAAAATCAATGCTGAAACTACTGTTGGAGCCGGTAAAAAAAGTGCCGTAATTTTAACAAATAGCGAAGGTAAAACACTTAAGCTTTCAGTAATCAACAGAACTGCCGAAACTGCTGCGATTGGTGAATGTGTCATTGTGGAAGTCGGTATAACAAAAACTGTTGAAACAGAAGGCGGCTGGGCAGATTTCACATTGGGTAACACTGTGAAAACAGATGCAAATTACGAAACAGTTGTTAAGGAACTTGGTGCACCACAAAAAATTAATGTTGTGGAAAGATATAAGGGTAATGATTTTAACTTCTGTAATGTGAATTTGATTTACGAGAAGCAAGCAGGGGGCGTAAAATACAGTGTGTCCGTTTCGTATAGGGATGACGGGAAAAAATCAACCCTTGAAAGCTTGATAGTTACTGCAAACTAATTTTTTATAGAAACATATTTTTAATGTCATTTCGGATTATTTTCGGAATGACATTTTTTTATTGTAAATCTTAGTATTTTAATTGTTTTTATTGAAAATGTATGATATACTACTTTATGTATATATTCTACACTAAATAGGGGTGTTATTATTATGAAAAAAAACTGGTATAAGGAAATGGCAGTTTACCAGATTTGGCCAAGAAGCTTTAAGGACTCAAACGGTGACGGTATCGGTGACCTTGAGGGTATTTATGAAAAACTCGATTACATAAAGAGTATTGGTGTTGACGCTATCTGGTTCTCACCACTTTTCAAATCACCTAATGCTGACTACGGTTACGATATTGCTGATTACAGGGATATTAACCCTGAATACGGTGATATGGAAACCTTCAAAAAGGTGCTTGCAGGCTGTCACGAGCGTGGAATGAAGGTGTTTATGGACCTTGTTGTAAACCACACATCAACTGAACACGAATGGTTCAAGGAAGCTTGTAAGAGTGTTGACAACCCGTACCACGATTACTATATCTGGAGAAAGGGTAAGGGTAAAAACGGCAAAAAACCACCTAACAACTGGATGTCAACATTTGAGGGTGGCGCTTGGGAATATGTTCCTGAGGTTGACGAGTATTATCTTCATGTTTTCACAAAGGGTCAGCCGGACCTTAATATGGATAACCCGAAGGTTCGTCAGGAAGTTAAGGATATTATGAAATTCTGGCTCGATATGGGTGTTGACGGTTTCCGTGAGGACGTTATTACATATATTTCAAAGCGTGAAGGTCTTCCTAATGCTATTCCGATTCCTGTGGCTGCAGGTATGGAACATTACAACTGTGGTCCTCATCTTTATGAATATCTTAAGGAGTTCCATGATGATGTGCTTTCAAAATATGATTGCTTTACAGTTGGTGAAGGTCCGCTTATTACACCAGAAAAGGTTCTTCGTTTTGTTAAAGAAGATGAAACTCAGGTTCTCAAGACTATGTTCAGCTTTGACCATCTTGAAGCAGACTGCTTTATGACCGACTGGATTAAGACTCCGTTCAATCTTAAGAAAATGAAAAAATGTTACCAGAAATGGTATGATGCTATGAACGGCAAGGGTTGGCATACACTTTATCTTGAAAACCACGACCATCCACGAATTGTTGACCGTTACGGTAGCCTTAAATACAGAGTAGAAAGTGCTAAAATGCTTGCAACAATGTGCTATCTTCAGAGAGGTACTGTTTTCATTTATCAGGGTCAAGAAATCGGCATGACTAATATTGAGCTTCATTCAATCGACGAGTTCAAGGATATGATTACCTTCAACAACCAGATTATGTTCAATAAGCTTGGTATTAAGGGTGACAAGTTTATCAAGATGGCTAATGCCGGTTCCCGTGAAAACTCAAGAACTCCTGTTCAGTGGGATGACTCAGCTTATGCAGGATTCTCAACAGTTGAGCCTTGGTTCAGCCTTAATCCGAATTACACAGAAATCAATGTGGCACAGGCTGAAGCAGATGAAAACTCAATTCTTAACTACTATCGTAAGCTTCTTAAATTCCGTAAGGAGCACGAGGTTGCAATTTATGGTGACTTCAAGCAGTATTACGAAAATAGCGACAAGCTTTTCGTTTACGAAAGAACACTTGATGATGAAAAGATTCTTGTAGTTTGCTCATTCTCTGAAAAGTGCGTGAATTTTGAAGCTCCTGCAGGATATGAACTTACAAAGGGTGAATTAGTGCTTTCAAACTATCGTCTTAACCCTGTAACTCATAATTCTTTCGTTACAAGACCTTACGAATGTCGTGTATATTATTTTGGTAAATAAGAGGTAAAAACAATGAATAAAAATAATGCAAAACTCTCACCACGTCTTTGGATTGGTATGCTTATGTGCTCATTCATAGGTGGCCTTGCATGGAATGTGGAAAATATGTATTTTAACACATTCTTATGGAATGAAGTATATGAAGGCTCTGTAGGTGTTACAGCATTGACCTATACTGATGCTGTTAATATTATGGTTACTTTCTCTGCGATTGTTGCAGTGGTAACAACCTTTATTATGGGTACTCTCAGTGAAAAAATGAAAAACCGAAAAGCATTTATCTCCTTTGGTTATATTGCTTGGGGTATTATTACAGCTCTTTTCGGCTTTATTACAAAAGACAATGTTGCAAACATCTTCGGACTTTCTGATGGTGTTAAAATTGTTATTACAACTGCTTGGATAGTTGTTGTAATGGATATGATAATGACCTTTATGGGTTCAACAAGTAACGACTCTGCATTCCAGGCATGGGTAACAGACGTTACAACTCCTGAAACGACACAAAAAGTTGAAACGGCGTTTACTTTTGTCGGCTTTATTGCAATGGCTGTGATTATGGTTGTTGGTTCACTTGCTCAGGGTGGTGTAATTTCTTATAGTGCATTCTTCATCGGTCTTGGTATAGTCGTTACATTAGCTGGTATCGTTGCTCTGTTTGTAGTTGATAATCCAAAGAAACTTGAAGAAGCAAAAAAAGATGCAAACTCTCCAAAAACAAGCTATTGGGCAGACCTTTTCTATGGTTTCAGACCAAGTGTTATTAAAGAAAACAGCAAACTTTATTTGATTCTTGTAGCAACAGGTATCTTCAACTGTGCATTCCAGGTGTTCTTCCCATATCTTTTAACTTATTTTAGTGAAGTAGTTATCAAGGCAAACGAAACCTTGTTTGCTACAATGCCAGTAAGTCTTATTGTAGTAGCAGTGGCTGCAGTTGTTACACTTGTGGCAGGAATTGTTGGATTATTAAAGATTTATAACAAGAGCAAGGCAGCTGCATTTGTTCCAAGTGTGCTTTCTCTTATTGTTGGTCTTTTAGTGATGTTCTTTGCAAAAACAAATCTTTATCTTATGCTTATCGGTGCAGCATTTACACTCGTTGGTTACGTTGTAATTATGATTCAGTTTGGTGCAAATGTACGTGACTGTATTCCACAGGACAAGGTTGGACTTTTCCAGGGTGTAAGAATGATTTTCTTCGTGCTTATTCCAATGGTTGTTGGTCCTACACTCGGAAACATTGCAACAAAGAATTCAACAGTTACAATTACCGATGTATCAGGTGCAGAGTCAATGCTTCCGACAGAGATGATGTTCCTTTATGCAGCAATCGTAGCAGTATTTATATTTGTTCCGTTGTTTGCATATCTTAAGAAGGATAAAGAAACAAAATAATAACTTAAAGTATCAAAAACGC
>JAZNTF010000006.1:0-5934 GCA_045591625.1 Candidatus Fimenecus sp. | reverse complement strand
TGATGCGTACATACGACAATATTCTATAATATCCTCACTTGTTAAATCTCCGTAATTTTTGATGTGCATTTTACAAAGTGATTTAATCATATTGCAACTTGTCAATATGAAAAAAATCATCTCTGAATCATCTTCTGTGGTAATATGTCTGTATGTAAAATATTTGATAAGATTTTCAAAAGGTTTGTTAAATGCTTCAGGAATTTCAATATCTGAAATATCAGTTTCCTTTAATTGATTTAAAACAACACCCCAATAATCATCAAGCCTTTCAAGTGATAAGTACAAATCAACCATTTTATTCTTAGAAAATTCAGGAACTTCAATGTTACAGTATGATGAAAACTGATTTAATTTTTCACCTATTGTAATTGTAGGATTGTTTAATATTTTAAATAGATTTGCTTTGTATTTCCAAAATTCTGTGTCGTCAGATTCAGTTTCATCATCATAATGTAAAACAAGTGAAAATGGGGTGTCTTGCTCAAGAATTATTCGACCTGCTTCTTCGCAACAAAGACCTAATCCCATTTCAATGCGGTCAGAATAGTAATTTCTGAATCGGGGATGGTCACTGCAAATTTGACAAAGCGAGTCTTCACCTAAATTAAGAATTATGTCACATAAATTCTTTTCATTAAGAAACACGCAACGACCTTTTCCGTCCAGACAAAAATTGGCACAGTCGTCATTGTGTTCAATACCTTGCCGGATTTTTCTGCTGAATTTACCTTTAAGATTTTCGTAGTAGGACAAGGTGTCTTCGTCAATATCAATTTCCCAACCAACACAGCAATTGTGCTTGCACCTGTTGGCTATACACTTGAAATCATCATAATAATTCGGAACAAAAGTCTTCATATAATCTCTCCAAAATCCATATGAGATGATTATAAAATAAATCAGATAGTATTTCAATGAGTTTTTATTATTTGTACCGTTGAAATTTAATTTATTGTGTGATAGAATATGCTGATAAAAATTTGAGGAGTTAGTATGGTTTTTATTTTAGCAATAATTTATGTTGTTTTTATATCATTAGGTCTTCCTGATTCACTGTTTGGTGCAGCTTGGCCTGTTGTTCATAAGGATTTTGGAATAGAAGAAAGTTTTGCATCGCTTTACGGTATAATCACAGGCTTTTGTGTTGGTGGAGTAAGCTTTGTTGCGGGTAAGGTTATTCGGAAGTTTGGTACACCTTTGGTAACTTTATTTTCTACTCTGCTTACAGTATTTGGCCTTTTAATTATGAGTGTTTCACCTAATATTGTTGTTATGATGCTCGGTGCAGTGGTTTTAGGATATGGTGCGGGTGTAATTGATACAGCACTTAATAATTTCGTGTCACTTCATTATAAAGCTCAACACATGAATTGGTTACATGCTTTTTGGGGCATAGGTGTTACTATAAGTCCGCTTATCTTGTCATTTTTCTTAACAGATGAAACGGGTTCTTGGCGCAATGGCTATCGTGTGGTTGCTTTATTGCAACTTCTTGTGGCAATTGTCATAGCTTTTTCACTTAAAAAATGGCGTGCTGTCAAAGAAGATAACGAAACGGAAGAAGTTTCAAATGATAACAAAAAAGGTATGCTTGAAATATTCAAGATAAAAGGTGTCCTCACAAGCCTTCTGTCACAAGGCCTTTATTGTGGTATGGAGTTTACTATCGGTACATGGGGTGCATCATTTATTGTTCATGTTCACGCATTAAAGCCTGATGAGGCTGCAAAATGGATTTCGTTATATTTTTGCGGAATAACAGTGGGTAGAATTATATCAGGATTTATATCAATGAAGGCATCTGACAATACAATGATTCGTTCAGGTATTATAACTTCATTTGTTGGTATGATTCTTTTAACTCTTCCGATTGGTAAAATTTCTCTTTTAGGATTATTGCTTATCGGAATAGGCTTTGGACCAATTTTCCCAAGTGTGTTACATAGTGTTCCGGAACGTTTCGGAAAAGAATATTCAGCAGATATAACAGGCTTTCACATGGGTGGAGCATACGGAATCGGTTTTGGTATTCAGTTGATTTTTGGATTTGTTGCAACAGAAGTAACCTTTGAAATTACCACTTTTGTTTTGATGGCGATTGCAATTGCAACCTTTATTGCAAACGAATCAACAATATTCTTGGTAAAGAAAAAATAATTCATTAAGAAGTACACATACTAGTCTCAAAGGACGTGATTAATATGTGTACTTCAATTTCTTTTATAACAAAAGACCATTATTTTGGCAGAACACTTGATATGGAATGTTCCTATAATGAAAAAGTGATAGTAACGCCAAAAAATTATAATTTAAAATTCAGATTATCAAACAACTTGAATAGCCATTATGCAATTATAGGAATTGGAACAGTTGTTGATAACTATCCTTTGTATTATGATGCAACCAATGAAAAAGGATTGTCAGTTGCAGGACTGAATTTTCCTGTTTCAGCTAAATTTTATGAGCCTGTAAATGATAAAAATAACATTGGTGTATTTGAGCTTATTCCTTGGATTTTAGGTAAATGTTCTTCTGTAGATGAGGCTCGTGAATTGCTTGCCGAAACCAATATTGTCAATATAGATTTTAACGAAAATTATAAATCTGCACAACTTCATTGGATGATATCTGATAAGGATTATTCTATCGTACTTGAATGCGTGAATGATGGAATGAAAATTTATTATAATCCTGTTCATACTCTTACAAATAACCCTGAATTTCCTTTACAGATTTTTAATATTAATAATTTTATGAATCTTACTCGAGAAGAACCTGAAACACGATTTGCGGAAGGTTTTGATTTGAATCAATATAGCAGGGGAATGGGTGCGCTCGGCTTACCGGGTGACCTTTCTTCAATGTCACGATTTATCCGTGCATCTTTCACAAGACTTAATTCTGTTTGCGGAGAAGGTGAAAGCGAAAGTATAAGTCAGTTTTTTCATATTCTTGATACAGTTTCGCAGACTAATGGTTGTGTAAGAGTAGGAGATGCTTTTGACAAAACATTATATTCTTCTTGCTGTAATACAGATAAAGGGATTTATTATTACAAAACCTATAACAACAGTCAACTTTCAGCGGTTGATATGTACCGTGAAAATCTTGACAACGATAAACTTATAATATATAATCTCATAAACGAACAAAACATTAATTTTCAGAATTAAATATATACTGCCACCGGGTAGTGAGATGCAAAGCATCCATTTGATATATCGTTAGGTCTTTGAAGATATATCAATGGGTGTTGTTTTTTTAGGAGAACATAAATGAAAAGGCTTTTAAATTACTTTACAAAATTTGAAATTGGACTCTGGGTGTCTTCTGTATTGGTAATTGTGGCAACATTTTTGATTTTTAAGGATAAAGATTGCCTTACACTTTGTGCATCGGTTATCGGAGCAACATTTTTAATACTTAATGCAAAAGGTAATCCGTTGGGACAGTTTTTAACAATTGTTTTCAGTATGCTTTATGGTTTTATTTCATATGGATTTTCATATTATGGCGAAATGGTTACATATCTTTTTATGTCATTACCAATGGCTTTAATTGCATTGATTTCGTGGCTTAAAAATCCCTATAAAGGTAATAAAGCACAAGTAAAGGTTAATCACATTACTAAAAAAGAAGTTGCCTTTTTAATACTATTAGCATCAATTGTTTCAATTGTCTTTTATTATATTTTAAAATATTTTAACACAGCAAATCTCTTACCCAGTACATTATCAATAACAACAAGTTTTTTTGCAGCATATCTTACATTCAGACGAAGTCCGTATTTTGCCCTTGCCTATGCTATGAATGATTTGGTGTTGATTGTGTTGTGGGTATTGGCAAGTATAACGGATGCCTCATATCTGTCAGTTGTAATATGCTTTATTGTCTTTTTTGTAAACGATATGTATGGATTTATCAGTTGGAAGAAAATGGAGAAAAATCAAAATTAAATATGTAAAAAGCCGATGTTTTAACATCGGCTTTTGTTTAGTTAGTCATATCTCTGAAGCCTCTGCCTACACCATCTGCTACATCTGATGCGGCTTCTCCAACTCCATCTACAACATCAGAAGCAGCTTCTCCTGCATTGTCGATAACATTACTTGCCCCTTCACCAATATTTGTTGTTGAGTTCTCCGTTGTATTGTTAGTTGTTGTTGTTCTTGTTGTAGTACTTTGATTACTTTCTCCGGTAACCTTGCCGTCATCGGCATTGCTGCATCCTGCAAAAAATACACAAACAAATACAGTAACTAAAAGCGGAATAATAATTGCTTTTTTCATATTTTAACCTCCTAAGAATTTGGGTATTAATATTATTTGCTTAGAAATCAGGATTATTCTATTTTGTAAGAATACCGTCATCGCTGTATAAAAGAATCAGAATATTATCTTCTTCTCCGGTTGTACCGTCGATATATACGAGTAATTCACGATTATCCTCGGTTTTGCAATGGAATTCATAACAAACCTGTTCAGTGTTCCATTCAGTGGGAATAACACATTTTTTTGTATCAATTACCATAAGATTTTTATTCAGTTTTCCTTTTGCTTCTTTTTCGGATATTTTAAGAGTCAGATTTTCACGGTCAGTGTGATTTGAAATATAACCTGTTGCATCAAATGAAATTACTTTTCCTTTTTCAAGACAAACACTGACTTTTATAAGGTCGGGATACAGTACAAAATCATTTTCAGTTGCCGCAAAATTAATTGTACAGATTCCGTCTTCGGAAAAATAATAGCTTTCTTTCATATTTTGATAACCGATTTTATCCAGAAATCTATTTGCAATACGGATGGCTTCTTCGTGCTTTATTTTAATTTCACCCGAAAATTCGGAGCCTAACATATAGCACGGTTTACCACCTTTTTTTGTAATGGCAACTGTGAAATCCTCAGCCTTAAAAACATAGCATGGAATATTCCCGTCCTCGTCATGAGAATATTCGAGTTTTTCTTTATCGGTGTAACAGATATTTTTTGCAATTTCAAGAGCCTTTTCTTTTGAAATTTCTTTTTCCTTTTCGATATATTTTGGGTTACTTTGTGTCAGATGGTCCGAAAACGGTCCGTCATAAATAAGTGTCGGTATGTCGGTCATGGTTTGCTCGGTATCATCAAAGCTATCTCCAAGACTTTTCATATCGGTATCAGCGTTTAAAAGGAGAGAACTGTTTTTTTCAAATGTTGAATTTCCGTTTTGCATATCGTGACACATTTGATTAACCTGCTCATTGAGCTTGTTACAAAATGTGTAAAGGTTTTTAAGCTGTTCTCTTTCTTTGTCAGTTAATTGCTCTCCCTTTGCACTTTTTCGTTCAAGTGACATCACGAATTCACCAATCTGCGATAGGAATTTATATGTGTTATCAATTGCATCATCACCGGTCGGTAACATTGACAAACTACTTTTTGCTCCGGATGCTTCACGCCATAATTCTGCAGATAATTTTGAAAGCATTGTCGGAGTGCTTACATAAATAGTTTTTTCAAGATTTGTGGAGATATTATTAAGATTTTCGTCAAGAGCAATCAGTGCCATTTGTTTGGAAAGCATAGCCTCGTGCTCATATATGTTAGCACGGACGGTCTGCACAATGCAGCTTATGCCTAAAACAATAAATAGGGTAGTAAGATATAGTATAACTCGTACCTTAGCACGTCTTGAAAAATGTATTTTATCCAATTGTTCGCACTCCTTTTAATATTTGGAAATATTGTTAACAAAAAATTTAAAAATATACATGATTTTTGTGCAATTTCTATTTGCCAAATTACCAAATATGTAGTATAATTAATTGGATTATAGATACAAAATGGGGGAAGAATGCGTGATGGTTTATCTTGACAACAGTGCTACAACAAAGTCGGGAGGCCAAAGCGGTCTTAGGAAGACAATTAATTAAGGCAACTCCTTGGCTC
>JAZNTF010000005.1:0-3174 GCA_045591625.1 Candidatus Fimenecus sp. | reverse complement strand
CCTGAGCACGGCCTGCAAAGTCCTTCCATATATTTAATATTTCTTCTTTGCTTGGTTTATTCTCAAATCTTACGAAAACTGCACCCATATGACCATTTGAAACAGGAACACGGATACACTGTGCTGTGAAGTTAGGTGACTGAGCGTCAACGATTACATCACCTTCAACCTTACCCCAAATCTTGAGCGGTTCCTTTTCGCTCTTTTCTTCTTCACCACCGATGTAGGGGATTACGTTATCAATCATTTCAGGCCACGTATCGAATGTTTTACCTGCACCTGAAATTGCCTGATATGTACAAACGAGAACATCTTTAATACCAAACTTTGAAAGAGGGAAGAGAGCAGGAACGTAGCTCTGAAGTGAGCAGTTTGATTTAACTGCAATAAAACCACGTTTTGTACCAAGTCTTTTTCTCTGAGCAGGAATGATTTTTGCATGGTCTGCATTAAGTTCAGGAACAATCATTGGAACGTCAGGAGTATGTCTGTGAGCACTGTTATTTGAAATAACAGGACATTCTGCCTTTGCATATGCTTCTTCCAATGCCTTGATTTCATCTTTCTTCATATCAACAGCACAGAATACAAAATCAACCTGTGATGCGATTTTTTCAATATCAGCAGTAGCATCCATAACAACGATATCTTTCATTGCTTCAGGGATTTCAACATCCATACACCATTTTGCACCAACAGCATCTGAATACTTTTTACCTGCTGAACGTGGACTTGCTGCTAAAACTTTAACATCAAACCAAGGATGGTTATCTAAAAGTGTCATAAAACGCTGTCCAACCATACCTGTAGCACCGATTACACCTACATTATACTTTTTCACTTGAAATTACCTCCAAAAAATGATATTATATCATTCGTTATAAAAAATCAGTAATGATAAAGCCATCATTACTGAATAAAATACAAAGTATTTCTGACTAATGTCATAATACGAAAGCACTCCATCAAAGTAATGATGACAGTTGCATTACTGTTAATAATACAACCAGAAAAACAATTCCCAAGCCCTGTTTTTTCTTCGGCAACAAACCCTTTCACGCTTTATCATAAACTCTTGGGAGTTTCAAAAACGATACTGATTTTTATTGCGCCTCAATCGCCTATATATAATACCATTATATAGCCTTTGTGTCAAACATTTTTAATAATTTCTATATTTTTACGGAGAAACCCTATGAAAAAATCTGATTTTTATTACGATTTGCCCAAAGAATTAATTGCTCAAACACCAATTGAACCTCGTGACCACTCAAGAATGATGGTTTTGTCACGCGTTGATAATAAAATTGAACATAAACATTTTTATGATTTTATTGATTATCTTAACCCCGGTGATTCTCTTATTTTAAATAATACAAGAGTTCTTCCTGCAAGAATTTATGGTGTCAAAAAAGATACCGGTGCAATTGTTGAATTTTTACTTCTTAATAATTTAGGTAATGACAGATGGGAATGTATTACAGGACCAGGAAAAAGAGCGAAAGTTGATACTGAATTTTCGTTTGGCAACGGAATCCTTACATGTAAGGTCTTAGAAATACTAGATAACGGTAATAGAGTTGCTGAGTTTTATTATGACGCATCAAATATTTACGAAGTTCTTGATAAAGTTGGAGAAATGCCATTACCACATTATATTACAGAAAAACTTGAAGATAAAGAACGTTATCAGACAGTTTATTCAAAAGAATTAGGTTCTGCTGCAGCACCTACTGCAGGATTGCATTTCACTGATGAAATAATGTCTAAAATACAGGAAAAAGGTATTAAAATTGGATATGTAACTTTACATGTAGGAATCGGTACATTTAGACCTGTAAAAGCAGAAAATATTGAAGACCATGAAATGCATTCTGAACATTATCATATTCCAAAAGAAACCGCTGATTTAATAAATGAAACAAAAATAAACGGCGGTAGGGTAATAGGTGTAGGTACAACATGTTGCCGAACACTTGAAAGTGTAATGCAAAGTCAAGGTGAAATGAAAGAATTTGACGATTGGACAAACATTTTTATTTATCCTGGTTATAAATTCAAATGTGTTGATGCTTTGCTTACTAATTTTCATTTACCTGAAAGCACATTGGTTATGCTTGTATCTGCTTTTTATAATAGAGAAAATGTTCTTGACGCTTATAAGGTCGCAGTTGAAAAAAGATACAGATTTTTCAGTTTCGGTGACTGTATGTATATTTATTAAGGAGAAAATATGTATAAATTAATCAAAAAAATTGGAAATGCAAGACGAGGTGAATTTGTAACTGTTCACGGAACAGTTCAGACTCCTGCATTTATGAATGTTGCAACTCAGGGCGCTATTAAAGGTGGCGTTTCTGCTTATGATTTAAAGGATATTGACTGTCAGGTTCAGTTATGTAATACATATCATTTACATTTAAGACCTACTGATACACTTGTAAAAGAGATGGGCGGATTACATAAGTTTACAGGCTGGGATGGTCCTATTCTTACTGATAGTGGCGGATTCCAGGTGTTTTCACTTTCTGCTTTAAGAAAAATTAAAGAAGAAGGCGTTTATTTTTCATCACATATTGATGGTCATAAAATATTTATGGGTCCGGAAGAAAGTATGCGGATTCAATCTAATTTAAGCTCTACAATTGCTATGGCGTTTGATGAATGTGTTGAAAATCCTGCTAAATATGAATATTCAAAACAGTCTTGTGAAAGAACAACAAGATGGCTTATCAGATGTAAGGCGGAAATGGAAAGACTTAATTCATTACCGGATACAATTAATAAAAACCAATTGCTTTTCGGCATTAATCAGGGTTGTACATTTGATGATTTAAGAGTTGAACATATGAAAGAGATTGCTAAGCTTGACCTTGATGGTTATGCAATTGGCGGACTTGCTGTTGGTGAACCAAAGGAAGATATGTATCGCATTATTTCTGCTGTTGAACCACATATGCCTGCTGATAAAATCAGATATTTAATGGGCGTTGGTACACCTGGTAATATTCTTGAAGCAGTCAGAAGGGGAGTTGACCTCTTTGATTGTGTTATGCCAAGCAGAAATGCTCGTCACGGTCATCTTTTCACCGATGCAGGTATAATTAATATTAACAATAAAAAATATGAGAAAGATGATTTACCAATTGACCCTACTTGTAATTGTCCGACTTG
>JAZNTF010000004.1:0-5191 GCA_045591625.1 Candidatus Fimenecus sp. | reverse complement strand
TTGTAGGGGACGATTCATTTCCAAATCAACAATCAATCTCCCCGATAAATTATAATTTACCAAATCAAAATTCCATTTTACACAGGAGTTGTAACTATGAATATAAGCAACATAATTGCATCTATGATTCAGGAGATGCTTGAGGACGAGGGCTATACGGAGATTCAGCGTAATGAATTAGCCCAACAAATCGGTTGTGTACCAAGTCAGATTAACTATGTTATTTCTTCACGCTTCACACCGGAACACGGTTACATTGTTGAAAGCCGTCGTGGTGGTGGCGGATACATTAAGATTACAAGAGCAAGCTACGACAGAAATTCACTTAAAATGCATCTGATTAACTCAATCGGTCAATCCTTAAATGAAAATACTTGTCGTGCTCATCTGAAAAATCTTTATGACAGAGATATTATCGATGAAAAAACGGTAAAAATATTTCTGTCAGCATTAACGGGAAATGCCTATCGTGATATTCCTCGGGAATACGGAGATATTATCCGTGCATCAATTTTTAAACAAATGATTTTAAATATAATGTAAGGAGTGAATGTTATGTTATGTCAGAATTGCGGAAAATATGAGGCTACAACTCATGTTAAAAGAATTGTAAACGGTGAAAGTGCAGAGGCACATCTTTGCTCGGACTGTGCAAAGGCTTTGGGCTACAACGATGTTTTTGGTGGGTTTGGTAACACCTTCAGTGATTTGCTCGGTTCATTTTTCGGTGAACCACAGACAGCAACACTCAGCTCACGAGCTCTTCGTTGTGAAAAGTGTGGAAATACCTTTAATGATATTGTAAATAACGGAAAGCTTGGATGTGCAGATTGCTATGTGACATTTTACGACAAGCTTCTTCCGTCATTACAACGAATTCACGGAAAAACCCGTCACGAGGGTAAAAATCCGACCATAATCAAAACAGAAGTGAACGAATCGGTCAACGAGCTCCAGGCACTTGAAAATGAACTTAAAACAGCAATCAGTGAGCAGAATTTTGAAAAAGCGGCAGAATTGCGCGACAGAATAAACAATCTAAAGGAGGGGAAATAATATGAGTAACAGATGGTATTTAGGTACAGGTGAGCAGAGTGATATAGTTGTAAGCACCCGTATCCGTCTTGCAAGAAATATAGACGAATATCCATTCCCCAATAAGTTGAATACTAAAAGCAGAATGGAGCTTAATAATATTATTAAGGATGCTATGGAAAGTGACAACCGATACAACCTACGATTTGTTGAGATGCGAACACTTGCCCGATTTGAGGCTGCTTCTATGGCAGAAAGACATATTATAAGCCCTGAATTTGCCTCAGACCTTGATGGCAGAGCATTTATGATTTCAAAGGACGAGGATATATGTGTAATGCTCAACGAAGAGGACCATATCAGATTACAGGTAATGAAATCGGGCTTTGCTCTTGATGAGGCATATAAGGTGGCAGATGAAATTGACGATATAATCGGCAACAGACTTGAGTATGCCTTTGATGAGAGAATCGGATATCTGACACAATGTCCTACAAATCTCGGTACAGGTATGAGGGCGTCTGTGATGCTACATCTTCCTGCTCTTACTATGAACGGACAAATCCATAAGCTGATTAACACTATTTCCAAATTAGGTCTTACCTTCCGCGGTGCATTTGGTGAAGGCACAAAGGCAGTGGGGGATATGTATCAGCTGTCAAATCAGATTACCCTTGGTATTTCTGAAGAATTTGCAATTAAAAACTTAAAAGCTATCACTTTACAACTCTGTGCAAACGAACGCGCAGCAAGGGAAGAGCTGTTAAAGACCATTGACACCGAGGATGCAATTTTCCGTGCCTTCGGAACGCTTAAATGGGCAAGACTCCTTTCAACAAAGGAGCTTATGGAAAATCTTTCCCTTGTGCGTCTGGGTTCTGTTTCGGGGAAACTGGATGTACCCATTGAAACTGTCAATGAGCTGATGATTTCAATGCAACCGGCAAGTATCAATTCCCGTGCAGGACAAATCCTTCCTGAACAGGAAAGAGATATTGTTCGTGCAACAGAGGTTCGCAACAGGTTAAATTCCTGATTCATAAAGCGTAATTAAAGGTGGTGGTTTTTATAACTGCTACCTTTTTTGATTTCAAATTATAATTTATCGGGGAAAAACAATTCGTAGGTGTCGGCGTCCTCGACGACCCGTTTCCGATTAAACATTTAAATTATAATTTGTAGGGGAGTTTGATGAGTGCAAAATGCAAAGCGCAAAATGCAAAATGTCGGAACTGCGTTGCGATTGTAATGCCTCCCTCTGACGAGGGAGGTGGCAAAGTCTTTGATTTTGACGGAGGGAGAGATAGTTTTACTGTTCACTAAATCTCTCCCTCAGTCTGCTCCGCAGACAGCTCCCTCGTCAGAGGGAGCCAAAAACACACAATCAACTTCCCCGACAAACTCCAATTTATAAACAACATACATAACGAGAGGAGAAAAATACTATGTACAATTTTACAGGTTTTAGTGAAAAAGCAAATTTGGCGTTGAATTCGGCAATGGAATGTGCCGAGGATTCAGGTCACACATATATCGGCAGTGAGCATATACTTTTAGGGCTTTGCAACACTCCCGATTCCGTAGCCGGCAGACTTCTCAATCTGAAGGGAATAACATATCGTAAAACTTACGAGGTAATCAAGGAAACTGTCGGTGTGGGAATGCCCACAGAATTAAATCCCACAGATTTCACTCCGCGAAGCAAGCATATAATCGAAAATGCTCTGGCTCTTGCAACTTCAATGTCCCAGAGCCTTGCGGGAACCGAGCATCTGCTCATTTCTATCTGTCGTGAGGGCAACGGATATGCCTGTCAGCTTCTTAATCGCGCGGGAGTAAGTCCTCAGAGCCTTATAAAGGATTTGGCAAATTCCTTCAGCAATAAAAACTCTTATTCAAAGCCATTCGGTCAGCAGAACAAGGGCTCAAATTCTGCTCTTGAAAAGTTTTCCCGTGACTTGACCGCACTTGCAAAGGAAAATAAAATCGACCCTGTAATCGGCAGAGAAAACGAGATTCAACGAGTTATTCAGATTTTGTCACGAAGGAGTAAGAATAATCCTTGCTTAATCGGTGAGCCGGGTGTTGGTAAAACTGCCATAGCCGAGGGTCTTGCCCTTAAAATCGCAAAGGGTACGGTGCCGGAAATCTTAAAGGACAAGAAAATCATAGCCCTTGACCTTACAGGTATGGTGGCGGGTACAAAATATCGCGGTGACTTTGAAGAGAGAATCAAAAATGTAATCGACGAGGTGAAAAATTCAAAGGATATTGTACTTTTTATAGATGAGGTACACACTCTTATGGGTACGGGTAGTGCCGAGGGAGCTGTTGATGCTGCTAATATCTTAAAGCCATATCTTGCCCGTGGAGAGCTGCAGTTAATCGGTGCGACCACCATTGACGAATATCGTAAAAATATCGAAAAGGATGCAGCGCTTGAGCGCAGATTTCAGCCCGTTACAGTGGGTGAGCCGTCAGTTGAGGATTCCGTCGAGATTCTAAAGGGTATCCGTGACAAATATGAGGCACACCACAAGGTGAAAATCACCGACGAGGCAATAAAATCGGCAGTCAATCTTTCTCACAGATATATCGGTGACAGATTTCTCCCTGACAAAGCCATTGACCTTGTTGATGAGGCTTGTTCAAAGGTAAGGCTCAAATCAATGACTCCTCCTGAGGAAATCAAGGAAATGGAGCAGAAAATCCAGAAAATTTCTGCAGAAAAGGAAATGGCAGTTAATCAACAGGACTTTGAACGGGCAGCAAAGCTCCGTGATGAAGAAAAAGAATTGCAACAGAAATATAATTCCGAAAAAGCAAGGTGGCAGTCGTCGGATATAAATCACGATTTACAGGTAGTGGAAAGTGATATTGCAGAAATTGTGTCAGGATGGACGGGAGTCCCTGTTTCCCAGATGACCGAGGAGGAGAGTGAACGACTTCTCCGTATGGAAGAGGAAATTCACCGTCGGATTGTGGGTCAGGAAAAGGCAGTTTCGGCTGTCAGTCGTGCAATCCGTCGTGGTCGTGCAGGACTTAAGGACCCGAAAAGACCAATCGGCACATTCCTTTTCTGTGGCCCTACGGGTGTTGGTAAAACCGAGCTTACAAAGGCACTCAGTGAAGCTATGTTCGGTGACGAAAATGCTATGATACGCCTTGATATGAGTGAATTTATGGAAAAGCATACTGTCTCAAAGCTTATCGGTTCACCTCCCGGATATGTGGGATTTGACGAGGGTGGTCAGCTTACGGAAAAAGTCAGAAGAAAACCCTATTCCGTAATTCTTTTTGACGAAATCGAAAAGGCTCATCCCGATGTTTTCAATGCACTTTTACAGATTCTTGACGACGGTATTTTAACTGACTCACAAGGCAGAAAGGTTGATTTTAAGAATACTGTAATCATTATGACCTCCAATGTGGGTGCAAGGCTCATAAGTGAAGAAAAGGCATCCTTTGGCTTCGTGGCAGATGAAAACAGCCACTCTGACGATAAAATCAAAGAGGCTGTTATGAATGAGCTTAAAAACACCTTCCGTCCTGAATTCCTTAACAGAATTGACGATACAATCGTGTTTACCCGACTTTCCGAGGATGACATCAAGGAAATCGCAAAACGACTTTTAAAGGGTCTTGAAAAACGGATGGAAGCCATTGAAATCGGCATAACCTTTGATGATAGCGTTGTTGATTTTATCTCAAAGGCTGGGTATGACAAGGTTTATGGTGCAAGACCATTGAAGCGAGCAATCCAGACAAAAATTGAAGATGCTCTTTCCGAAAAAATCCTTGAAAAGAGTATTGAAAAAGGTAAAACCTATGTCTGCAGTATGGAAAACGACGAAATAAAAATCGAAAATCCATAAACAAATTATAATTTGTCGGGATAATTATAAGTGCAAAATGTTAGGTCTGCGACGCTGATTATAAATGTTAACCAATATGATTGTAAATGTAGGGGCAGGTAAATCTCACCTACCGGTTCGGACAGTGCTTCTGCTTCGCAGAGGTGCCCACCGGACACCCGCACTCCACAATTCTGCATTCTGAATTCTGCATTCTGCATTCATCCCGACAAACTCCGATTTATCGGATAAATACGCCTTTATGTATATTGCTTTATTTTTTACCAAAAATAAAATCGGTG
>JAZNTF010000003.1:0-2702 GCA_045591625.1 Candidatus Fimenecus sp. | reverse complement strand
TCCTGAATATTACCAACGATGGATTCAAGAAGGTCTTCAAGAGTTACGATACCTGCTGTACCGCCATATTCATCAACAACAATTGCCATCTGAACTCTCTTTTCTGTCATTTCAGTAAAGAGTTCACCACAACGCTTTGTTTCAGGAACATAATATGCAGGTCGCATCATATCCTTAACTGTTTTTGTCTTCGGAAGATTTGTACCCACATATTTAAGGAAGTCCTTAATATATACGATACCTATAATATTATCCGGGTCTTCTTTGAAAACCGGAATTCGTGAAAAACCATTTTCGATAGAAAGTTTAACAGCCTCTGTCAAAGGTTCTTCCTCATCAACACATACCATATCAGTACGATGAGTCATAATATCAGCAACATCGATGTCATCAAATTCAAAGATGTTGTTAATCATTTCAATCTGAACATCTTCGATAACGCCTTTTTCACCACCGACATCAACCATCATACGGATTTCTTCTTCAGTAACAACTTCTTCGTCAGCGTGAGGGTCAATACCGATAAGTCTTAAAACGCCATTGGTTGAAAGTGCAAGGAATTTTACAACAGGCTTTGTTATCTTTGCTACAAAAACAAGAATCGGTGCTGCCATAAAAGCCATTTTTTCAGGCTTACTCATAGCAACCTTCTTCGGTACAAGCTCACCGAGTACAAGTGAAAAATACGACATTACCAATGTGATTAAAACCGTCGAAAATCCGCTGATAACACCAACAGGAACCACATCAACAATCGGTGTTTTTTCAATTGCACTTGCAAGCATTTCTGCAAAGGACTGTGCCGCGGTAGCAGATGTCAAGAACCCTGCCAAGGTAACACCAATCTGAATAGTTGACAAAAATGAACTTGTGTTTTCTGTAAGCTTCTTAATCTGTTTTGCTTTTTTGTTACCCTCCGAAGCCATTTTGTCAATTTTGTTGTCATTGAGGGTAACGATTGCCATTTCTGACATTGAAAAAAATGCATTAACAAAAATCAATGCAAATAGGGTTACTATTTTAATAATAATACTCCCTGGGTCTGTGTCCATGTGACTTAACCATCCTTATAGAAAAATATAGAGATATTTATAAAATATCAGTATGTATTTTATAACAAAATATACCTTTTGTCAAATGAATAAAAAGCTATATTCCATATTGTACAAAAAATGGTTAAAAATTTATCAAAGTTCGTCATTTTTTAGGTTTAAATCTATTTACAATCCGACTTAAAAGTGTTATTATGTATAATGTATGAATACGCAATTTCATACACCTTTCTAATATATAATTCCATTAAGGAGGAAATAAAAATGGCAGAAAACAAGACACCCATAGTTAGACAAAAGAAAACTATGGACGGTAATACTGCTGCTGCTCACGTATCTTATGCGTTCACAGAAGTAGCCGGTATTTACCCAATCACACCATCTTCACCTATGGCTGACTACGTTGACCAGTGGTCTGCACAGGGAAGAAAGAACATTTTCGGCACACAGGTTAAAGTTGCTGAAATGCAGTCAGAAGCAGGTGCAGCAGGTACTGTTCACGGTTCTCTTGCAGCAGGTGCTCTCACAACAACTTATACAGCTTCACAGGGTCTTCTTCTTATGATTCCTAATATGTATAAGATTGCTGGTGAACTCCTTCCTTCAGTTTTCCATGTATCAGCTCGTTGCGTAGCTTCACACGCTCTTAACATTTTCGGTGACCATTCAGACGTTTATGCTTGTCGTCAGACAGGTTTCGCAATGCTCGCTGAAACAAATACACAGGAAGTTATGGACCTCGGTGCTGTTGCTCACCTTGCAACTATCGAAAGCCGTGTTCCTTTCCTTAACTTCTTCGACGGCTTCCGTACATCTCACGAACTTCAGAAGATTGATATCTGGGATTACGAAGACCTCAAAGAAATGACAAATATGGATGCTGTTAACGCATTCAGAAAGCATGCTCTTAATCCTGAACGTCCTGCAACTCGTGGTTCACACGAAAACGGTGACATCTTCTTCCAGCACAGAGAAGCTTGTAACTCATTCTACGATGCTACTCCGGCTATCGTTGAAAAGTACATGGATAAGGTTAATGCTAAACTTGGTACAAACTACAAACTCTTCAACTACTACGGTGCTCCTGATGCAGAACGTGTTATCGTTGCTATGGGTTCAATCTGTGACGTTGCTGAAGAAGTTATTGATTACCTTACAGCTAAGGGTGAAAAGGTTGGTCTTGTTAAGGTTCGTCTTTACAGACCATTCTCAGCAAAGGCTTTTGTTGATGCTATCCCTGCTACAGCTACTAAGATTGCAGTTCTTGACAGAACAAAGGAACCTGGTTCAATCGGTGAACCTCTCTTCCTTGACGTAATCGCAGCTCTTAATGAAATGGGCAGAACAGCTAAGGTTTCTGGTGGTCGTTACGGTCTTGGTTCAAAAGACACACCTCCATCAAGCATCTTTGCAGTTTACGAACACCTCAATGCTGAAACACCAGCTCGTCAGTTTACACTTGGTATCCACGACGACGTTACTCACCTTTCTCTCGAAGAAAAACCAGCTCCAAACACAGCTGCAGAAGGCACAATCGAATGTAAATTCTGGGGTCTTGGCGGTGACGGTACTGTTGGTGCTAACAAAGACTCTATCAAGATTATCGGTGACCATACAGATAAGTATGTTCAGGCTTACTTCCAGTATGAC
>JAZNTF010000002.1:0-8516 GCA_045591625.1 Candidatus Fimenecus sp. | reverse complement strand
ACCCGCACTTGTGACTACCCGTAAGTGTGCATCATATGTTCGGGAGGGCACGGAGACCCTCCCCTACAAGGTATTGTGTTCTCAATAAATTCACCGACAAATTATAATTTATATTATACGTCTTCTTGTTATCTTTATTTTATGTGTCGCATATTGTCAACATCATACCATTTCACTTCAAAGCCTGCACCATGTGAGCAGAATACGGATGAAGACGGATTTTCCAAATCCCGTTCCTTATCATAACCTATCTGAGCAATGACTTTTTCTACATTATGGCAAGGTCTATAACCATTTTCTCGCATAGAAATAACGCCTTTTCCTGATGTGTAAGAAATCACTTCTTCAGAATAATCCATAAACTCAGAAACAGGACCACAACCTTTTATGATTGCCTCTGTTTCAGTCATTTCAGGCGGTAGAAATTCACCATGCAACCTTTGAATATCGGAGATTGCTCTACCAAAAGACTCAATAGGAATTCTCAGCACAAAAGAATAATATGGCTCGAGCAAAATATTTTCAGCTTTTTCCAGACCCTGTCTTATAGCTCTGTAGGTCGCTTCTCTGAAGTCCCCACCTTCTGTATGCTTAAGATGGGAACGACCTGCAGTGAGTATAATTTTCACGTCTGTAAGTGGTGAGCCAGTAAGAATCCCCAGATGCTCTTTTTCCTTTATATGTGTCAGAATAAGATTCTGAAAATTCGAATCAAGAACTTCAAGACTGCACTCATTCATAATAGTGATACCACTGTTTCTTTGGGCAGGTTCAATACGCAACTGTGTTTCTGCGTAATGGCGCAAAGGCTCATAATGACCATATCCCATAACAGTATTTTTCACCGTTTCTTTATAAAGAATTCTGCACGGACCAAACTCAATATTCATTCCAAAACGCTCTTTTACAAGAAATTGAAGAATTTCAAGCTGAATTCTTCCCATAACACGAATCTGTATCTGCTCTTCGTCGGAATATTTCCATATATGAACGGAAAGCTCAGGCAATTCCTGGTCAATTATACGAAGATTTCTGTATGCAGTATGAATATCCGTCCCATCTTTAATAATCACCTGTGCAGAGAGTAACGGATTAATTCTCATTGTTGAATTTAGGTTAACACCATTAAGATTGATTGTTGCTCCCGGAGACATGGCAGAAAGTCCGGACACAGCACATACACTACCCGCTACAACCTCTTTAATTGGTTGATGCTTCTCCCCTGAATAAATCCTTATGGTATCGATTTTTTCCTCTCCGACACTCATTTTGACAAATGCCTTACCACCTGTTATTTTAAGAAAATTCAATCGATTTCCTTGATTATCGTGAAGGATTTTATATACCTTAGCACTAAACTCATCGGGATAATCTTTATAAAGCGTATATTTTTCAATTCCGTCAAGAAGCTTGTCGACACCGTCATCCTGTAAGGCTGACCCAAAGAAGCAAGGGAAAACATTTCTTTCCTCAATAGCTTTTGCAACCTGTTTTTTTACAAAATCCTCATCCGATTTTCCTTCAAGAAAATGTTCGAGCAACGCTTCACTTACCATGGATATTTCTTCGTCAAAATAGCACTTATCCTGAGTGAAGTCGATACATTCATTGCCGAATCTTTCCTTCAGATTATTTAACAAGATATTTTTATCGAAACCATCCCTGTCCGTTTTATTCACAAAAATAAAAGCAGGGATGTTATATTCATCAAGAAGCTGCCAGATAGTTTCTGTATGACTTTGCACTCCCACAGTACCATCTATCACCAGAACAGCGTAATCCAGAATACTTAGTGTACGTTCCATTTCTGCAGAAAAATCAGTATGTCCCGGAGTATCAACAAGTGTGAATTGCTTTTCTCCTATAGCAAAAGGATTTTGTTTCGAAAAAATAGTAATACCACGATTTCGTTCAAGCTCGTGGGAATCAAAATGGGAATCCTTTTTGTCAACACGACCAAGCCGACGGATAATGCCTGTTCTATAAAGAATGGCTTCCGTCAACGTAGTTTTTCCTGCGTCAACATGAGCAAGTATTCCTATTATGCTTTCCTTAGCTTGCATAGCACTACCCCATTTTACCTTTTAAATATGGATTTATTCTAACATTTTTACCGGTTCAAAGCAATAGCCTGCAAAACAAAAAGGACTTAGCACAAAGCCAAGTCCTTTGGTTTATTATTTAATTTTATCTTCTGAATATTGCATCAAGAATTGGTTTAATTGCCATTTCACTGAATGCTTTATCACCATAAATGAAGTAAAGAATATCACTTATTGTTCTTGTGATTATGTAAAGAACACGGTTAATTCCCTTCATTGTATCAGCATCTTCACCATTCATAATCTTGTTATAGATATTATAGAAACGGTCATTTGCCTCTTTAAACTCTTCAACATCTACTACAGTATTTTCAAGCATTGTGTCAACCTGAGCGATTGCTTCACGGAGTTCCTTTGCATCTTCAGCAGAAAGGGTAGATGTGTCATAATCTCTCATTGTGTCAACATCTTCTCTTAAAGTCTTTGTTTCTCTGCTGTAGTTGAACTGAGGGAACTTGTCAGAATATGTATGAACACTTGTAAAGTTTTCATCTGTAGCAAGCTGGATAATGAGTGTCATAATAACATCATTTGAACCTGTTGTTGCGTGATTCTGTCCACTGAAATAGAATGTTGTTTCAGGAAGAAGACCTGTGCAAACGTCCATAATGCCTTCTGGGTCAGTATGGTCGTGATTTTCAGGGTCAGCACAATTATTTCTTGATGGAACATAATCATCAGGAAGCTTTGTGCCTACATTCACACTGTATGCGCCAATTGATGTTGAGTCAATGTGGATGATACCATCACAGTTCTGTGAGTTGTGTGAAATTGCAAGCTGATAAAGCTCAACATTTGTATCAACAATATCAAATACCTTAACACCATCTTCAATAGCCTGAAGGATATATTTTTCTGAATCAAGCTGTGCCTGATAATACCAGTCTGCCTGTCTGCGAATTTCTGCCATCTCGTCATCTGCAAGATACTTATCACGACATGCAAGATAATCTCCTGATGGAACAAGACCCCACATAAGAGTTGAATATCTCAAGTACTCATTAATCAATGTATTTGCAATTTCATCGAGAAGAACATCAACATCAGTCTTTGGCATAAGTCTCATAGCAATATTGATAATATAACCAAGATAATTTTCGTAGCCGATAACTGAAGGCATTGCTGTTGTATAAAGAGCATCACTGTTCTTATTAAAGCCATATCTGTAGCAGTCACCGAGGAGAGCAGCACCATCAAGAGCAGGAACTACATAAATGATTCTGTTAATATCTCTTGCAACTGAGATACCCTGTTCATCATAATACTTTAAGAGAGCGTTTGAGATTGAACCACCCTGGCTTACAGGAACAATGTTAACCTTATCTGAACCACTGTTTTCCTTGACAAACTGAATGTAATCATAAAGCTCTTTTGCAGTCTGAATCATATTGCCTGTTGAAACATAGTTGAATACATACATATTTTCTTTACCGGCAATTTCAAAGTATTCTTCAATTGGGAACTGGCTCACCACATGCTCTAACTCTGCATCTGTAACTGTTGCCATACTGCCCTGATAACGTACCGGACGCACATCATCTATAAACTCACCGTTAGCATCTGAACGCTGTTTACCCATAAGAATATCAGCAAGAATTTTTGAAACTTCCTTAGCTGCTAAAGCATCCTTATCTTCCTGAGTAATGAACATTTTTGTAATAGGAACAAGTGCTTTAGTAACAATTTGTTCAATTTCCTTTTCTGTGATTGACACATAGAAAGGTCTTGCAAGTGGCACACCGTTAGCATCACAAGCAATTTCACCATTTTCATAAGCGTATGTTTCACTCTGGAATAATCCCGGAATAATGATTGTTGGCACATAGTTCTGTCTTTCAGAATAACCTAAAACAGATACACAAGAAAAAGCAAGAACTACTGCCAGAACAATTGAGAGAATCTTTTTTGTCTTTTTCATTTTGGACATCCTTTCCTTTAACATATAGGTAAATTATAACAGTTATAAAATGATTTGTAAACAAATTATGAATATTTTAAGCATAAAAAAAGAACCTATGCATTTGAACATTTTGCACAAGTCCTTTGCTTTTTTTAATTCTTATCAAGGAAATTTGAAAGCTCTTCCATAAACGCATTTACATCCTTAAATTGCTTATAAACAGATGCAAAGCGAACATAAGCAACCTCATCAATTCCCTTAAGCTTTTCCATTACAAGTTCACCGATATGAACACTTGTAACTTCACGGTCGAGAGAATTCTGAAGTGTTGTTTCGATTTCACTAACTGCTCTCTCAATTGTTTCCATTGAAACAGGTCGTTTTTCACAAGCAGTAAGCATTCCTTTGATAAGCTTACTACGGTCAAACACTTCACGGGTTTTATCCTTTTTCACAACAACAATTGGAACATTTTCAATAATTTCATAGGTAGTAAATCTTTTCGCACACTGAATACATTCGCGTCTACGACGAATTTTTTCACCCTCATCAGTTGGTCGAGAATCAATTACCTTACTTTCTTCATAACCACAAAAAGGACATTTCATAAAAACACTCCTAATTTTTCTATATATAGTATTTTACCACACTTCGAACCACAATGTAAAGGTTTTATAGTAATTTTTTAAGTTCTGCCACGGCAAAAGTCAATTCTTCGTCACTTTCAAAGCCATTTTCATACAATTCTATAATAAAATCACCAGTATATCCCAATGATTTCATCATATCAAAGAATCTTTTGAAGTCAAATGTTCCGTTTTTACAAGGAACAAAGCAATCGTTTGTATCGTTATGGTCACTTATATGAATATGCTTTATATACTTGTACAGTTTCTCTGCAAAGTCAAAAGGATTAATTCCCGTTCTGATTGATTGCTTAATATCAAAGACCATATTGAAATCGTCACCGATATACTCACCCATACGGAGCATAAAATCAGGATTTTCACTCCGATAATGAACCACATTTTCCTGACAAACCTTAAGTCCTTCTGATTTACCCATAAGTATCAGTTCACCGAAGCGGTCAAAATATTCCTCGTCGGAAATACTGCCGGGCTTTTTTATACCATGGAGAACAAGAAATTCTGCACCGAGAGTATGCATAACATCAAAGTGTCGTTTAAAGGATGTGTCCTTCGCCTCAAAATATCTTCGTTTATATGAACTGAAAAGATGATAAGACTCGGTAAATGAACTCATAGTATGCACGGAAGAAACTCTCATACCATAGGATTTGCATATGTCTGCCATATTCTTTACAAATACAGGCTCAAATTCCGAATCGGCATTCATAAATATTTCAATTGTTTTTGTACCTGTCTCCCCCGCTCTCACAATTGATTTTTCTGTTTCAAGAGGGTAAAAACAAGCAGACGATAAACCGATATCCATAAAAAATTCCTATCTTTTTGTTACCTTTAAGTTTACAGTTTGTGTCTGCATTCCGCCACCTGTAAGAAGCCCACGGTTAATACCACAGTCAGCAAAATCTCTGCCACGACTAATAATAATATAATTTTCGTCAGCAAGACGGTTGTTTGTAGGATCAACGCCATGCCAGTTTCCGTTATGATACACTTCAACCCATGCGTGAGTTTCACCTTCACCAACCATCATACCAACCACATAACGACAAGGAACACCTGCTTTTCGTAAAAGCGCCAACAAAATATGAGAATAATCCTGACAAACACCTGCACCATTCAAAAGTGCTTCTTCAGCAGTTGTAATAACACTTGTCGAACCTGATTTATACACAATATTTGCACGGATGGCTCTTGTGAATTTCAATGCTGTATCAACTGCGTCTTCGGAAATTCCGACCTGAATACGGTCAAACATCTTATCGAGCTCAGTACCGCATTTTGTGTAATGTGTAGGGTACTTGTAAACCGGATTCAAATCCTCCTCAGGTGTTATATGTGCACCCGTTGTTACTGTACCCGATACATCAACTGTAAATTCGTTATGCATGGTAACAATTCTATCCGTTACAAGGATATTTCCGAATCCATCGTTTGAATATGTCAATTCATTTTCAGGAAAAACTGTCACCTTAATGTCCTCAATGTGCTGACTTTCACACTCGAGAGGAATACAACGAAGTGTATAGCAATGCTTTAACACAGGAAGTGAAAATTTAATTGACATATTATATGTAAAATCCAATACTGCCATATTACATCACTCCCGTTATAAATAATTGTGCCAATTCATTCTGAATAGAAATTCTGTATGGCACATAGTCATCCTCTTCAAGAATCATTCTTGAAAGGCGTTCTATTGAATGAGAATTAAAGTCAATTCCCACTTTATAAAGTCTGTTAAGCATTATTGAAAATTCTTTTCTAAGAAGCTCCACAGGATAATCAAGTCTTGTGTACAAGTCAAGTCTTTCAATGCTTCTTCCGAATTTTAAAATGTTTCTTGAAACCTCAGCTTCAATATTATCGTCAGCACTGCCCCAGAATGCAAAAATCCAGTCAGTAACCTCCTGCACCTTAAGAAGCGGTGCGTTACTGCTACTGCTTTTCTCCATAATATCCACAGCAAGCTGAAGATATGCAAGCGTTTCTGAACTGATTACATTTCGCATTTCAACTGCATTGTCATATGCATGAAGAAGGCTTGAATAAATTGACGCAGGGTCGTTTGAATCAAACAAAAATGAGCTTATAAATTCCTGACGGCAGGAATAGTTGTTTGCAATTCCGAGACGACGACAGAAATTAATATATTCTTCGTCATTTACATCTATCATAATATCGTAACATTCAGTAAAGGCTTTAAGAGTTGTGAAAACTCGTTCCACATAACGACCAAGCCAGAAAAGATTGTCACTTGATTTTATCGAGATAACACCCATGTGTCTTTAAAGCCTCCTCCCTGTGATGAATTAACTACGAATGAATTTGCATCCTTTGAAAATCTTGTAAGACCTGATTTCCATACAACAGGCTCTTCACCTGTAAGAACAAATGCTCGTAAATCTGCTTTTCGTTCTGTCCATGCTCCGTTTTCAACAACCTTAAGGTCATTAAACTGAATAACCTCCTGAGCTATAAATCTTCGAGGTTCTTTCTGAATCATTTTCTTTAATTCATATACTCTTTCAAGAGATAATTCACTACCGAAAACAACGCCATAGCCACCTGATTCCGCAACATCCTTAATAACAAGCTTCTGAATATTATCAAGAACATATTTCATATCTTCAGGATAGAATGGCAAATATGTAGGAGCATTTGAAAGAATAGGTTCTTCACCAAGATAATATTTAATCATAGCAGGAACATAATAGTAAATTCCCTTATCGTCAGCAACGCTGTTACCGGGAGCATTGACAAGTGCCACATTTCCTGCTCTGTAAGCATCCATAATATGAGGAACACCGAGAAGTGAATCAGCACGGAATGTCATAGGGTCCATAAAGTCATCGTTTATTCTGCGATAAACTGCGCCAACTCGTTTTCTGCTACCTGAATACTCGTTATAATAAAGCACATTACCCTCAACAAACAAATCCTGTGGCATTGCAAAAACTGCACCCGTTTTTTCAGCAAGATATGAATGTTCAAAGAATGCAGAGTTAAATCGACCAGGAGTAAGCACTACATTGATTCCACCTGTGTTGACATAATCAAGAGCATTACGAAGTAAATCACCATAATTTCGATTATCTACAACTGTATTTGCACGGAATGTGTCAGGACTTGCTCTACGACAGAGCTCTCTTGCAATCATAGGATATGATGCACCTGATGGCACACGAAGATTATCCTCAAGCACATACCAGCGCATATCGTTACCCTGAACAAGGTCGATACCTGAAATATGAGCAAAAACATCCTTTGGCGGCACTGCACCCTCACACTCCATCATATACCCCGCTGCACCATAAACAAATTCTTCAGGAATAATCTTGTCTTTGATAATCTGTTTTTTTGTGTAAATATCTTTTAAGAAAATATTTAACGCCTTAACACGCTGTTTAAGTCCTCTTTCAAGGTAATCAAACTCATCCTTTGAAATGATACGAGGTACTGCATCAAACGGAAAAAGTCGCTCGTTAAATACATTGTTTTTGTAAATACCAAACTTAACACCATATCGTGCTAAAAGTCGGTTAATTTCGTCTGTATGCTCTATAAGTCCGTACAAAATTATCACTCCCAATAACAAGTTGGAATTATACATTATAATTATAAACATTTTATCCATTCAAGTAAATGAGAGAAATATACAAATATACGGATGAATTTTTGACATTACAGATAATATACAACCTTTATCAGCTTCATCAAATAAATTATAATTTATCGGTGAGATGGAATGGTGTGTTTATGCCTCCCTCTGACGAGGTGCGGGTGTCCGGTGGACACCTCTGCGAAGCAGAAGCACTGACCGAACCGGCAGGTGAGAATTAGGTGGATTTGCCGTAAGGCAAAGAC
>JAZNTF010000001.1:0-18082 GCA_045591625.1 Candidatus Fimenecus sp. | reverse complement strand
TCACGAAATTATAACAAAATCAAAGATTTTGATAATTTCGGAGAACCTTGCGACGCAAGTGTCTAAAGAACAATTCTTAATTCATACGGAATACAAGCCGATAAATAAAAAATCCCCTTGGAACAATCCAAGGGGATTTTTGTTGCAGTTTTAGAATTGTAATGATATAATTCAATTGTAAATCAAGAGTATGTGGGGATTTTTATGGCCAAAGTATTTGAAAAACACGAAACCTTATTTTGCATGCTACTGATAATAATATATCTCGTAGTTAATTCCATTTGTGTTCAAAACTTCGGGGAGACAAGTTTGGTTAGTTTTATTGCCAATACAATATTATCTGCGTGCTTGATAGTTATAATGCTGGTGTTAAAAAGAACATCATATTACGGGCTAAAAAAGGTTGAAAATGCAAGACAATATTTATATTTTATACCATTGTTGATTATTGTAACAGTTAATTTGTGGAATGGCTTTAATATTAACAATTCATCAAGTGAGATAGTTTTTCACATTTTAACTATGCTTAATATTGGATTTATAGAGGAAATTATTTTCAGGGGCTTTTTATTTAAAATGATGGCAAAAAACAATGTTAAAAGTGCTATAATTGTAAGCGCCATTACTTTTGGTGCAGGTCACATTGTTAACTTAATAAATGGTGCAGATTTGATTCCTACTTTAATTCAGATATGTTATGCAACTTCAATAGGTTATTTATTCGTTATTATATTTCATAAAAGCAAGTCACTTGTTCCGTGTATCGTAACACATTCTTTAGTAAACTCTTTGTCGGTATTTAATATCGAAAATACTATGTCACTATACATATCTCCTATATTTTTGACAATTATTCCTCTTGTTTACGCAATTTATATAAATAAAAAAGTCAAAGAATAGTTTGAAATTCATATTTCACTACTATGCTAATTGTTCCCACAGGTAGTAACCGCAGAAATGAGGTAAGAAATTCTAATTCATTACGGAATAGCATAAATAAATAGTCCCCTTGGAGAGATTCAAGGGGATTTTTATGTTTCTATATTGTAAAATCACCCAATTTATGCTAAACTAAAGAGACAAACTAGTTAGATGAAACATCTAAATCATTCTTGAGGTGGAGTTATGAAACAAGAGATACTTGAAAAATTGTGGGAGCATGAACTAAAAATTTTAGGTGAAATTGATAGAATTTGTAAAAAATATGATATTACATATTTTATTATGTGGGGTACTCTCATTGGCGCTGTAAGACACAAGGGATTTATACCTTGGGATGATGATATTGATATAAGTATGTCAATTAAAGATTATAAAAAGTTTTTAAAGGTAGCACAAAAAGAATTGTCGGAAGATTTCTTTTTGCAGACAAGTAAGACAGATAAATATCACCCTGCATATTTTGCAAAGGTTCGACTTAACAATACTGCCTTTTATAGTAAAAATGATACAAACTTAAAAAAACACCATGGAATTTTTATAGACATAATTCCTCTGTATAATTATAGTAATCCACCTTCATTATTTTCTAAAATCAGACGAAAAATTGGTGAAATATTAACTGCTTCGGTTGCGGGTAAACGTGAAAACTCCGATATTGGCAATCGTTTTTTTAAAATGTTACCTGATGGAATTTTATACAGACTTCGTGATGTTTTCCGTAATACTCATGGCAAGTTGTTTTATTCATGGGGATTTTATTTTGAAAAGGAAGATTTCTTACCAGCTGTAGATATAGAATTTTGTGGTAAGAAATACCCAGCTCCTAATAAGTATGATAAAGTTTTAAGAACTATTTATGGTGACTATATGCAACTTCCACCGGAAGAAGAGCAAGTAGCTCATAACCCGGGTAGGATTAGCTTCGATTTATCTTTACCAGACGAAAATATAGAATAATTGAGGATACATAAAAATGCTTACAAAAAGTGAATTTGATTTGTTACGTGATATTTATGAAGGTATTACAATTACTGATGACCTAACATCTTTAAAGGAAAAAAGCTATATTAATGAAAATAATGAAATTACTGTCTTAGGAAATAATGCATTGGACGAGCACAAGGTTGACAACGCAATTATTTTAGCAGCCGGTATGAGTACTAGATTTGTCCCAGTCTCTTTTGAAAAACCTAAAGGTTTGATTGCTGTTAAAGGTGAAGTGTTAATAGAACGTATTATAAAACAACTACAGGAAAAAGGCGTTAATGAAATAGTTGTAGTTGTTGGATATATGATGGACAAATTTTTGTATTTAAGAGAAAAATTTGGAGTAACTTTAGTTGTGAATGATGAATTTGCAACTAAAAACACTCACTCAAGTATATACCACGCTAAAAAATATTTAGGCAATACATACATTTGTTGTTCAGATAACTATTATCCTGAAAATCCTTTCCATACCTATGAATACAGAGCGTTTTACTGTTCAATTTACTTAGAAGGTATTAGCTATGTGGAACGTGCTTTCACTTTTGATGAAGAAGGATTAATTTATGACACTAATAAGCCATCTAATAATCAGTGGATTATGTATGGACATGCTTATTTTGACAAAACTTTTACCAAAAACTTTATACCAATTCTGGATAACTATTATGGTAAAGAAGGAATTGAAAATTATTACTGGGAAACAGTATACGCCGAAAATGTTGATAAACTACCAATGTATATAAAACAATGTCAGGAAAACGAAATACTTGAATTTGATAGTATGGAAGAGTTGAAAATATTTGATCCTGATTTTATTACATATAACCAAATAAAAATTTTTGATAATATATGCAAAGTTTTGAAATGTGACAGCAAAGATATTAAAGACATAGAGATTATTACGAAAGGTCTTAATAATCGTTCTTTTAAATTTTGGGTTAACGATAAATATTATGTTTATAGACATCCAGGCAATACAGCTTCTGGTGTGATTGATAGAAAAAAAGAAGCGCTATCACTTGGTATTGCAAAAAAGTTGAATATTGATGACACATTGATTTATGTCGACGAAGAAGAAGGTTGGAAGATTTCAAAATTTGTTGACGTTAAAGAGGTTTTTGATTTTAGAAATGCTCAACATATTGACTTGCTTGCTAAAAGTTTAAAAAAATTACACAACGCAAATGTTCAGGTGGGATTTTCCTTTGATTACTCAACAGAAGCGGAAAAACTTTTTGAAATCATCAAAACTACTGATAACGATGCATATGAAAATCTTTTAACAACTAAAGAAAAAATGGAACCTATAATAAGCTTTTTAGCAAAGAATCCTTGGCAGAAATCCTTATGCCACAATGATATTTATGAGCCAAATTTATTGCTAACAGATAATGGTCTTGAATTAATTGATTGGGAATTTGCAGGAGATTCTGATATAGGTTTTGATATATGCAAATTGTTTTCATTGAATTGTCATGATTATGATGAAGTAGATAAATGGCTCCATATGTATTATGGTCGTAAAACTACCGAGGAGGAGAAATTACATTTATTCTCTTGCGCTACGATTATTTACTATTATTGGTTTGTTTGGTCTGTATATGAAAGTAAAATAGCTGGAAATGCCTCAATCTATATGATGGATTGGTATGATAAAATGAATCATTTTGCAGATATAGTTTTAAAATATATTGAGAATTGAGGTTGTAAATATGGAAATTTGTATTGCTATTGGTTTAGGATTATGGTTTGTGGTGTGTGGTATTGTTTGTTATATCCATGTGGGTAAGACATTTAAAAAATAAGGAGGAGCAGAAAATCAATGTACTTAGTTGGAATATCTATAGGTTTTATAGTTTATATCGTATTAAGCTTTTTTGTAAGCAAAAGTGTAAAAACAGCTAACGATTTTTTCGTTGCCGGACGTAATGCTCCCACTATTTTAATTACGGGTTCTTTGGTTGCTTCATTTATAGGTGTGGGCCTATTTATGGGTGATGTTGGTGAATCATACAGTGGATTTTTTGCACCAATTATAGTAGCAGTTGGAGTGTTATCAGTCGGTTACATTGTTGGCTCTGTTTTCTTTGGGCGATATTTAAGACGAAGCGAATGTACAACCTTGCCTGAATACTATGGAAAACGATTTGATTCAAAATCAATGAAAATGCTTGCCACAGTTACTAGCACATTTATTATGCTTGTTTACACACTATCATGTGTTCAAGGAATTGGAACATTGATGAGTGCACTTACAGGTATATCATATAAGATGTGCGTTATTATTTCAGTTTTTGTATTCACCTTAATTACTCTCTTCTCTGGAGCAAAGGGAGTTTTAATTACCGACACAATAATGTTTGGTACCTTTTCTATAGCTGCAATTATTGGTGCTGTTGTGATTGCGCAAAAAGCCGGTGGTTGGACATCGGTAGTTACCGAAATGGCAAATTATGAAATAATACCAGATATTTTAGCTGGTAGTGGAAATTTAGATTATTTCTATCCAACAGGTGCAGAAAATATGATTTGGGCTGTAGGATATGGCATTGCATGGATGGCTGTTTTAATGGTTGCACCATGGCAATCAAGCCGTTATCTTATGGCTAAAAATGAACACACTGTTGTGCGTTCTGGTATTATTGCTTCTGCAAGTGTATTTGTTATCGAGTTTTTGATGTGTATGGCTGGTGTGTTTACCAATAAGATTAATCCGGATTTAGAAAATCCTTCTAATGCACTTATTTGGGCATCAATGAATATTATGCCAAAATTTTTAGGAATTGTAGTTCTTTCAGGCGTTCTTGCATCAGCCATTTCATCAGCTACCACATTTTTATCATTGATTAGCTCTAACATAACAATGGACATATTGTCTATAAAAGGTGAAAGAAAACAACTATCCTATGGAAGAGTTATCATTCTAATTGTTGCAGCTATTATTTGTCTGCTTTGCGTTTTCCAACCGCCCCAAATCTTTTGGATTACATATTTAGGGGCAACAATTGTATCTTGTTCATGGTTGCCTGTATCAATTGCAAGTGTTTGGAGCAAGCGTGTTACCAAGACGGGTGCGTTCTTAAGCATGCTCTTAGGTTTTATTGTTTCATCTGTGATGAAAATCTATGTTTCGGCAAAGGCAATTACATTGCCAATTTATTTTGACCCATTTTTCATTGGAATAACAGTAAGTATTATTGCTCTGATTTTAGGTTCATTATTTACCAAAGTAACAGAAAAAGAGATTGAGGAACGAAAGAAATTATTTGTTTTGCCTGAGGGTGAAGATAATCCTGCAGAAGTTAAGAAAACAAAAATTATGGTTGCTTTAACTATTCCGTTAGGAATACTTATCACTGTTTTCTTGTTGGTGCTTTGGGTTATACCGTACTTAAAGGGACTGCTTGCTTGATTAAAATTTTTGAAATTTTAATCAATTAATCCAGTGTGTTTGACATTTTGTAAATAATAAAATGATTTTATAACGGAGCGGGAGACGAATGCGCTCGCATATATGCATACAATAAGCAATCCCCACCGAGAAATGGGTGGGGATTTTTATGTCTACGGAAAGTAGGTTGCCACATTAATTGCAAGGTATTATAATCATTACAGAGGTGACTTATATGGATGCTTATATAACAGGTGCCACAATCAAGACCTTGCGAGAGAAGAAGGGTATTACACAAACACAGTTGGCTGAAGTGCTTGGCGTTAGTAGTAAAGCAATTTCCAAATGGGAAACGGCAAAGGGTTTACCTGATATAACCTTGGTTGAACCTTTGGCAAAAGCTTTGGGAGTTTCGGTAATGGAGCTTATGTCAGGAGATACCATTATAAATAAAAATACATCGTCAAACATTTTACACTCTAAGTTTTATGTGTGTCCTTTGTGTGGAAATATTATTCGCACTACGGGTGATGCACTTATAAGTTGTTGTGGTATAACGCTTCCACCGCTTGAACCGGATGATATTGATGACAATCACGAAATAGTTATTGAAAAAGTGGAGGACGAGCATTTTATAAGCATAAATCACTCTATGAGTAAGGAACATTACATCTCCTTTGTTGCATATTTAACAACTGACAGAGTACAGTTTGTGAAGTTTTATCCTGAGGGTAATGCAGAAACTCGTATGCAATTCAGGGGCAGAGGATATTTATATATTTATTGTAATAAACATGGTTTGATGAAAAAGAAAGTATAGAATTGTATGCAAACTACCCCGATTCACTAATATGAAATAAAAATTTTAGAATAATATAGTAACATACGTCTACTCTTGCTACAGAATAAATAAAAACTGTCCTCATCGGGTAATGGGCAAGGTTGATAAGGATAGATAAAATTATTGGGAGACACTTTGTGATGAAGTGCTCCCAATTTTTTGTATAAAAAGTGACCCTTTCGGCTTGAAAGTGTCATAGTGGGTTATATACTTTGAAGGTGATTACGCCAAAGTGAAAATATTTTATTCGGTGAGTATTAAGTAATATTGCAAATTAAAATTTGCAGTTATATTTTTGAAAAATCAAAAGTGATATTGAAGCCTTACGGCTTCAGTGTTATTTTATTCGCCGAAAACTGCCGAAGGCAATATCACTTGTCGCAAGACAAATATCACTGCGAAGCAATAAAACTTGCCGAAAGGCGAATAAAACTGCGGAGTGTCCTTACGAACACTCCACTAATCGGTGGGAATTTTTGTTGACGGACGAGTAAATATTGTCGTATAATAGGCTCACAAATATAAAAGGAGTTTTAATATATGCTTACATTAGAACGTGCAAAGGAATTATTGAAAACCACAATAACAGAGGAGCATCTCTTTCTCCACGCTATGAATGTATCAGTTGCAATGGGTGGTATGGCAGAACATTTTGGTGAAGATAAAGAGTTGTGGATGGCGATCGGTCATCTTCACGATTATGATTACGAACAGTTCCCTGATGAACATCTTCAGCATACAGAAAAAGAGCTTCTTTCGGAAGGTCTTTCAGAAGTTGAGGTTCGTGCAATTCTTGCACACGGCTTTGGTCATTGCAATGATGTGGAGCCTTTTACAAATCTTGAAAAATCATTGTTTACTGTAGATGAGCTTACAGGCATAATTCAGGCAGCTGCCCGTATGCGACCTATGGGTATTACAGATATGGAGATTTCAAGCTTTATGAAGAAATTCAAGGACAAGAAATTTGCTGCAAAATGTGACAGAGAGGTAATCCGCAAGGGCTGTGAAATGCTCGGAATGGAAGTTCGTGATGTTGCAGAAATCTGTATCACAGCTATGAAGGACTATGCCAACGAATTGAAAATCGGTCCAAAAGAATAACATTAGTATGTTGAATAAATATCGGAGGTAGCACTATGTCAATTTTACAAACAATTCAATCCGTATGGGCAATTATCAGCTCACTCGTTCTTCTTATTTCAGGCGTTATAAATGGTGGAGATATTACATCTTCTCCAAATGCCGAGCTTATAAAAGCAGAACAATTCACCCTTGATGAAGCTCTTCTTATGAGTCAGGGAATCACAACTGATGGTGAATATTTTTATACATCAGGCTCAATTGCAGCGCTTGACCTTGTTGGAATGGCTAAGTGGACAGCAGATGGTTTCGAAAAGGTAATTTCTAATCATAACGCTATTCCAAAAGAAATCAAAGAAAAATATAACAGTGACCATATCGGTGGCATCAGTTATTATGATGGTAAAATCTATGCTGCAACCGAGGATGAAACAGATACATATAACCTGGTTCTCATTTATGATGCAGAAACACTTGAGTATACAGGTGAATACTATGACCTTGGTACAGAATATCTTGATGACGGTATTCCATATTGTGCTGTTGATGGTGAAAACGGCTATCTTTACACATCACAGTTCCACGAAACAGATTTCATTTTAGCCTATAATCTTGATGATATGACATTCTCACATAAAATAATGCTTTCTGAACCAATTAACAGAATTCAGGGTGCCGAATATTATGACGGACTCCTTTATATGTCATACGATGCAAGTGGCACAGCAACAGAAAAGGTGCAGACTGTTGATGTGAAAACAGGTGAGGTAAAGACACTTTTTGAAAGAACAGTAAGTGGTCGTGACAACGAAGCAGAGGGCTTGACAGTTTATCCGATGGCAGACGGCTCATTTATACATATAGCCGATTATGATAAGCTTGTTTCTGTGAATATCAGACACTATGCATTGACAAATTAAGTAATTTATAAATCCTCCTCATCGAGTAAACTTGAGGGGGATTTTTATATGTTGTATTATATATTTTTTGTTAGTGTAGAAATTTGGATTTTTCCTTGACGGAATTCATTGGTAATGTTATCATATTGATGTATATAATAATGTTGTGATTATTATCTTTTGTCACGACAAAAAAAGGAGAGTTATTATGAAAAAAGTTATTGCAATTCTTCTCTCATTAACTATTTTAATGGGAGTTTTCGGTCCTCTTACTGCAATTGCTGCTACAACAGAAGACCCTGTTTTGCGTCTTATTGTTCCTGAAAACTGGGAAATGTGTATTGGCGATTCAAGAACAGTTGACTATGCAATGGGTGGAACTGAAAAAAGAATGCTCACTTGGAAAGCAGAGCCTGCAGATGTAGCTCAGGTTGACAAGTGGGGGCGTGTTACAGCACTCAAAGAAGGTAAAGCTGAAATTACAGCTACAAGTGAAGAAGGTCTTACAGACACAATCACACTTAATGTTGTAAAAGAGCCGACAATGATGGCTGAAAAAGCAGAAAAGGTTGATTACACACTTGGTGCAGTTGCTGAGGGTGATAACCTTCAAAAAGTTGTTACAAGATATGAACTTAACGACACAACTGTTCCTGCTTTTGTAAAAGATACAAGCAAATACAAAAGTGCTCAGACAGCAACAACAAAAGATGGTGCTGTTTGGACAATCACTGATTATGGTGTTCTCAGAACTTTCGAAAAAGCAACAAACGAAAGAGATAAAGAACAGCGTTTTATGGGTGATAGATATTTCTATGCCGCTGATACAGGTGAAGGCAAAGTTCTTGCAATCTTTGCTGATGGTAAAAATGGTATCTGGACAGTAATGGCTGAGGGTTATTCTCATATTGAGATGCTCGATATGAATGGTACTGAAAAGGCTGAAGCTCTTAACGAACAGACATGGGAAAGCGTAGCAAGACGTGGTATGGTTTCAAATGCATATTTCATCGATGGTGAATGGAAGCCTGAAGAAAGCGACAATGATGGTCTTTGGACATCAATGTATGCAGGTGGCGAACTTATGCGCTACGCAACACTTAAGAATGACCCTAACGCAACACCTGAACAGATTGAAGATGCAAGAAAGACAGCAACTCTTTCAACAGAAGCAGTTCTTTTCCTTACATATATTTCAATGCGTCAGGGTACTGTTCAATCTTATAACCGTGCACAGAGAAGTGGTACTGTAGTTGACCTTGAAACAGGTAAATACTATACAAGTGAAGCTACTCTTGTTGGTGGTGACTATTCACAGAATGTTCCTTTCAATAGCCCTGCTGAGGAATTTGACAATATGTATACAACATATATGGATTCAGGTAAGGCTTCATACGTTCAGGTGCCTGAAACAAACCTTCAGCTCTTCAATACTGAAGGTTGGGCTAATCCTATGGATAATCCTGAATTAGAGTACGATATGCGTACAAGAAATCTTGAAGGTTTCTGGTCAAGAACATACTCATTCAGAGATGAAAACAACGATTACGACTCATTTGCTTATTGGTCACATAATGGTGACGGAACAGCAACAGGTCTTTCAACAAAGACATACGATGACGGAAGCGACTTCCTTCTTCATGGTGAAAACTATCGTGGACTTAAGGTTGATGCATCCGGTGAAATCCCTGAAAGACTTTGGAATGACCTTATTCCTGAAGGTAAGACAATAGAAGATATCGTTTATAAGGGTGATACAAGCTCTGACGAAATTATCGGTCACGTATTCCTTTATAAACTTGCTTATGATATTCTCGGTCCTGAAGACCCTGAACTTGCAGCACTTATCGCAGAAACAATGGATAAGTTTGCACAGCACCTTGTTGACAACTCATATAATATGGTTGACGGTTCAGGTCAGCCAACAACTTGGGCAAAGTTCTCAAGAACATATTTCCATAATGGTCAGGTTCTCGGTGGAGCACCTCTTAACGCTCTTGTTATTCTTACAGTGTTTAAGGTTGCAGCACACGTTACAGGTTACCAGAAATGGGAAGATGAATACAAAATGGCTGCACTTGACGAACAGTATCAGTATGCTGAAATTATGACTCAGGAGCTTGAAAGATATCAGCTTTCAATCCTTGAATATGTTAACGACATATCTCCTATTTTAGGTAAACTCCTTCGTCACTTAGTTGGTACAGATTTATTTAACATGGCATACAAATTGATTCTTAACCATTCTGATGAAGAAATGGCAATGCTTGGTTTCTATACACTCTTCCAGCTTGAGGATGATGAGGAACTTCTTGAGTATTACAGAGAAGCTCTTGACGATTGGTGGTTCTCAATGCAGAACAGTGAAAATCCTCTTTGGTATTATGTATATCAGCTTGCATATCCTAATGAAGAAAAGACTGATGCTTACGGTAACAGCCTTATTGAAACAGCATCTTGGTCTCTTTCACGTCATCCGATGGATTTAAGAAGATATCTTGCAACAAATGGAAATCGTGACGACGTATATGAATTCGACCTTGATGATGTAGGTATTGGCGGAACAAATGAAATCTCATTTGACCCTGATGCATATACACCTGCTTTCTGGGATTCAGAGAATGATATTTTCAGAACAATTGGTATGATAGCTGGTCTTACTAAGCTTGAGCAGACTGTTGCAGCTCCTGACGAAAGAGCATTCCATAAGTATAACGGTTCATCATATGATCTTGATGATGCTCATAATATCTATGAAATGGAAGGTTCAACAACATACTCACTTCCATATTGGATGGGTAGATACCACGGTATGCTTAAAGGCTAAAATCTAAATAATTAAATCCTCTTGGAGCAATCCGAGGGGATTTTTTTATTGCAAAAATCGGATTATTGCAGTATACTTGACTCATAAAAGAATGGCAATAAAAAGAAGGGGAATGTATGGTCAAGGAAAGAATAAGTAAAAAGAATTGGTTTGTAATAATATTGTTCTGCTTTATGGGCGGAATTGCTTGGAATACCGAAAATATGTATTTCAATACATTTATAACCAATGAAATATATGCTGATGTATCACAGTCTGCTATTATAGGTTCAATGGAAGCAACAACAGCAGTAGCTCGTATGGTGGCACTTTCTGCAATTGCGGCTGTTGTTACTACATTTATTATGGGTGCACTCAGTGACAGACTTAAAAATCGTAAACTGTTTATTTCTGTCGGCTATATCTTATGGGGTGTAGTTACTGGGATGTTTGGATTCATTACAAAGGAAAATGTGTCAAATATTTTTAATATTTCTGATGAAGCAAAAATTTTAGGAACGACAGTCTGGTTTATCATCCTTATGGACATTGTAATGACATTTATGGGGTCAACGAGTAATGACGCTGCTTTTCAGGCTTGGATGACGGATATTACCGTGCCGAAGCAAAGACCGGTTCTTGAAACAGTGTTATCTGTTGTTGGTACCATATCGTCTTTTGCTGTTACAGGCGTAGGTAGTTTTGCTCAGGCCGGGACTATTACATATAAGGTATTCTTTATAGGTCTTGGTGCTATAGTAACCTTATGTGGTGTTTTAGGTTTGTTTCTTATTAAAGATCCACCAAAAACCATGGAGATAAAGACTTCATCTAATTATTGGGAAGACCTTTTATATGGCTTCAGACCATCTGTTATAAAAGAAAACTTAAGACTTTATCTTGCTCTCGCATCATTCTGTCTTGCTATTGTTGCATTTCAGGTTTTCTATCCGTATCTTCTTACTTATGTTCAGTATGTTGTTATTCCTGATAATGGTGGAATAAGCAATATGTTAAGGCCTTCTGTGATAATTGTTGCGGTAATTGTTGTGGCTCTTCTTCTCACAAGCATTGTAACTCTTTTAAAGCTTTCAACAAGGAAAAGGGGAATATGCCTTGTAATAGGTGTTGTGGTGTTAAGCTTGGGATTTTTCATATTGTCTACAGGTACAGGGGTTTATGTTATTCTTGTGAGTTTATTGCCTGTTGTTCTTGGTAATGCTCTTGTTAATATTCTTTTTAATGCGGCTGTTAAGGATTTTATTCCTGAAGGTAAAGCCGGTCGCTTTCAGGGTATTAGAATGATATTTGCAGTACTTATTCCGATGGTTGTCGGTCCTGTTATCGGTGATATGGCGTGTCGGAAGGCTGCGCAGACAATTATAAATGAAGTAAATGCTGAGGTAATTGTACCGGCAAAGGATATGTTCTTGTGGGCAGGGTTAGTTTGTCTTTTAGCTCTTATTCCTTTGTATTTTCTTATGAAAAAAGGTATGGACGGAAAAGATACAAAAGTAGTTGGATGAGAGATGATAATATGAAAAAATGGGATCTGTATACTTCCAAGGAAATAAAGCCACAAGGTTGGCTTAAGCGTCAACTTCAGATTCAGGCAGAGGGTCTTAGTGGTAATCTTCATAAAATATGGCCGGATATTCGTGATAGTGCGTGGATTGGTGGTAATTGCGAAGGATGGGAAAGAGTACCCTACTGGCTTGATGGGTTTATTCCATTAGCCTACCTTTTGGAAGACGATAAAATGATTGCAACTGTAAAAAAGTACATTGATGCGATTGTTTCGGCACAACAGGACGATGGCTGGATTTGTCCCTGTGAAGATGCAAAACGAAAAAAATATGACACTTGGGCAATTCAACTTATCTGCAAAACATTAAAGGTATATTACGATTGTTCAGGTGATGAGAGAATTCCTGATGTAATTTACAGAATTCTCAAAAATTATTATGAACTTCTTAAAAGTGGTGAAATCAAACTATTTGGTTGGGGTAAATACAGATGGTTTGAGACCTTTATTTCAATTAACTTTTTATATGAAAAATATGGTGAGGAATGGCTCAGGGACCTTGCAAAAATCATAAAAAAACAGGGTTTTGATTACAATTCAACAGTTAAAAATTGGGAAAAACCAAGCCATGTGTGGAAAAAGAATACTCATATTGTAAATATGACAATGATGTTGAAGAGTGAAGCAGTTTCTCACGAAATATTAGGTGAAAAATACACTGATAATGCCGAAAAGCTCCGAGGAATTCTCGATAAATACAATGGTACTGCCTTTGAGGGATTTACAGGTGACGAAGTGCTTTCCGGTCTTGACCCAACAAAAGGGACTGAGCTTTGTGCTGTTGTTGAGCAGATGTATTCTTATGAGGAAATTTTTGCTAATTCAGGCGACAATAAGTGGTTGGAGCGTCTTGAGGTGCTTGGATTCAATGCCTTACCTGCAACACTCAGTGAGGATATGTGGACACATCAGTATGTTCAGCAGGTAAATCAGATTGCTTGTGAAAAGACAATGATTATGGCTCCGTGGAGCACAAATGGTCCGTATGCGAATACCTTTGGCCTTGAACCAAACTTTGGTTGCTGCACTGCGAATTTCAATCAGGGTTGGCCTAAATTTGCTTTAGCACTATTTATGCATAATGGAGATACCATAATCAATTCGGTTATGTTACCGTCAATTTTAAATGATGATGGTGTTACAATTAAACTAACTACTAATTATCCTTTTGAAAATAAATTGCATTATTCAATTGAAAGTGAAAAGGATTTCACATTTGCAATCCGTATTCCGTCATTTGCAAAAAATCTTAAGGTCAATGGTGAAAATGCAGAGGCAAAAGACCTTGAATTTACAATAGAACCGGGAAAAACAGAATTGGAAATCGAATTTAAAACAACTCCAAGTCTCAGGGAGAGACCAAATGACCTTTACGTATTGCAGATGGGTTCGTTGCTTTTCTCTGTACCTATCAATTATGAAAAGAAAATGAAAGAATATACTAAGAAGGGTGTTGAACGAAAATTCCCGTACTGTGATTACGAATTTGTTCCTAAAACACCATGGAATTACGGATATTCCAATAAGGACTTTTCAATAGAATTTAATGGAGTAGGAGAAATCCCGTTTTCACAGGCAAATCCACCTGTGACAATCAAGGCAAATATGCAACAGATTGAATGGGGACTTAAATTTCCGTATAAATCAGTGGCAAGAACTGTACCAAAATCAAGAATTCCAACTTCAAGCGTTCAGAAAATTCAGCTTGTCCCATATGGTTGCGCAAAACTTCGAATGACCGAAATGCCTGTTTTAAAATAAAGGTGTGATAATTATGACAAAAAGAAAAACAACTAAGAAAATATTGAAAATATTTTTGTGCCTTTTAATTGCATTTCTTTTGCTTGTCGGTTCATATCTTGGTTATGTTGTGTTAAGCTATTCTCGTATCGAAGATAATCAGGTTATTGTTCCGTCTGAAATAGCAAGTGAAGCGTCAGTAAAAACGGGTGAACAATATACGATTATTACACAAAATATTGGGTTTGGTGCATATACTCAGGATTTTACCTTCTTTATGGATGGTGGAAAACAAAGTTGGGCTGAAAGTGAAGAAAGTGTAATAGAGTGCATAGAAAAAGCAACGAGTGTTGTTGAAGGATTTAATCCTGATTTCATACTGTTTCAGGAGGTCGATTTTGATTCAACGCGAAGCTACCACGTTAATCAGCGTGAAATTCTCGAAAAAAGTTTCGAGAATTGTTCAGGTGCTTTTGCTGTAAACTATGATTCAGCTTTTTTGATGTATCCTTTCACAGAACCTCACGGAGCATCAAGAGCGGGAATTCTCACTCTAAGTAAATATAATATTTCTTCTGCATTGAGAAGGAGTCTGCCGATTTCTGAAAGTGTAAGTAAATTTCTGGACCTTGACCGATGTTATTCAAAGTCAAGAATACCTGTTGAAAACGGAAAAGAACTTGTACTTTATAATGTGCATCTTTCTGCTTATGGTGGAAGTGATGAAATAAGAACTGCACAGATGACAATGCTTTTTGAGGATATAAAAGCCGAGTATGAAAAAGGTAATTATTGTGTTTGTGGCGGCGACTTTAATCACGATTTTACAGGGGACTCCACACAGAAGCTTAATGGTGGTCAGACTGTTGATTTTGGTTGGGCACAGCCATTCCCACAAGAACTTTTGCCTTCCTGTATTGAAAGATGTATGGAGTACGGAACAGAGTCTCTTGTGCCAACCTGTCGTAATTGTGATATTCCATATAAAAAAGGTAATCCCACATTCATAGTCGACGGTTTTTTGGTGACAAAAAATGTAGAATCAGTTAGCATTAAAAATATTGAAACAGAATTTGAATATTCTGACCATAATCCGGTAGTTCTTGAATTCATTTTAAAGTAAAAACAAGCCCTTTTGATTTATATCAGAAGGGCTTTTAAGATAGATAATAACCACTTTCTTGATTTGTGTTAAAAATGTATCAAAGTGCGGTTATTTCTATTGACAAAAAGTGTATTTGAAAGGTATAATTAAATGATTATATTTTGAAAAAGTGGGGGTATTCCTATGCAGAAAAAAACTGTAGCTCTTACTGGTTCATCCGGTACTATGGGATGGGCAGGTTTCCAGGAGCTTTATGCAAAAAAAGATAAGTTCAACATTGTTGTTCTTAATCGTGACAGTAAGAAAAACCGTGAAAAGTTTGCAGCCTACGAAAATGACCCGGCTGTTAAGCTTGTTTGGGGTGACCTTACAAATTATGAAGATGTTCTTGAAATGGTAAACGGTGCTGACTATGTTCTTCACGTTGGTGGTATGGTTTCACCTGCTGCTGACTATTATCCTGTAAAGACACAGAAGACAAACGTTACTGCAGCACAGAACATTGTTAACGCTGTTAAGGCACAGCCTGACCCGGATGCGGTTAAAGTTGTTTACATAGGTACAGTTGCTGAAACAGGTGACCGTAATCCTCCAATTCATTGGGCAAGAACAGGTGACCCTATTAAAATCAGTGTTTACGACCACTATGCAATCAGTAAGGTGAAGGCTGAAGCAGTTTTTGCTGAATCAGGTCTTAAATATTGGGTTTCACTTCGTCAGTCAGGTATTCTTTATCCTGCAATTCTTAAGAATCTTGAACCTATTATGTACCACGTTCCAATCAATGGTGTTCTTGAATGGGCAACTGTTGAAGATTCAGGTCGTCTTCTTGCAAATGTTTGTGGTGACGATATTCCTGAAGAATTCTGGAGACGATTCTACAATATCGGTTCAGGTGAAGAATACAGAATTACAAACTATGAATTTGAAGAACTTCTTCTTGGTACATTGGGTCTTGGTTCACCTAAAAAGCTCTTTGACCCACATTGGTTCACAACTCAGAATTTCCACGGTCAGTGGTATTATGACGGTGACGAGCTTGAAAAGTATTGTCATTTCCGTGCTAATACTCCTATTAAGGAATACTTCAAGAGCATGATGAACCATGTTGAAGGTTATTATAAACTTGCTTTCCTTGCAAAGCCATTTGCTCCAATCCTTAAGAAGCTTTGGATGAAGAAGATTGCTGAAACTCCTGAATATGGTACACTCTGGTGGGCTGATAATGATGTTGAAGTAAGAATGACATCATATTACGGAAACACTATGAAATACAAGAAGCTTCCAATGAAATGGTCAGATTTCCAGATTAAAATCCCATCAAAGAAGACAACAGCAGATGATGTTATCGTTCTTGACCATGGTTATGATGAAACAAAACCATTTGATTCTCTTACACTTGAAGACCTTCAGAAGGCTGCTGAATTCCGTGGTGGTAAATGTCTTGCAACTGAAATAGTTGATATGTATACTCCTGTTAAGTGGGTAAGCGCAAGAGGTAACGAATTTGAAATGTCACCAAACCTTGTTCTCAAGGGTGGTCACTGGTGTCCTGCTGAGCTTCCTTGGCCATGGGACTATGATACAGAAGCAAAAATTAACCCATTCTTTGCTCAGGTTTGGTATCCGCTTCATCCACAAGACCAGAACTATTTCTATGGTCCTGAAATCTTTGATAACTTTAAGGAGAAGGTTACAGAATGAAAGTATTTATGATTGGCGGCACAGGCCTTTTAGGTTGTGAAGCTGCAAGAATTTTTATTGAAAGAGGACACGAAGTAACAAGCGTTGCTCTTCCTCCTCTTCCGGAAGGTGCTCCAATTCCTAAGGAAATGAAATTGGAATTCTGCAATATCTATGAAAAGTCAGATGACGAAATCCGTGAACTTCTTCGTGGTCAGGATTGTTTCGTATTCGCAGCAGGTATTGACGAACGTGTTGAATTCCCTGCACCTGTATATGATGCATACTACAAATACAACATTCAGCCACTTGAGAGAATTCTTCCTCTTTGTAAAGAGGTTGGCGTTAAGAGTGCTGTTATCCTTGGTTCATACTTTGCTTACCTTGCAAAAGAAAGACCTGATATGAAGCTTACAGAAAAGCATCCTTATATCAGAAGCCGTATTGACCAGGAAAATGTTGCATTCTCATTTGCTGATGAAAACTTTGATGTATCAGTTCTTGAACTCCCATACATCTTTGGTACACAGCCGGGCAGAAAGCCCGTTTGGGTTATCCTTATCGAACAGATTAAGAGAATGGATAAGCTTCCGTTTACAATGTACCCGGGTGGCGGTACAGCGATGCTTACGGTTCGTCAGGTTGGTGAAGTAATCGTTGGTGCAGCTGAAAAATCAAAGGGTGCAAAGGCTTGGCCTATCAGTATGTACAACCTTACTTGGAAGGAATTCCTTAAGATTGTTTATGCAGCTCGCGGTATGGGTGAAAACAGAAAAATTATTTCTGTTGCACCTTGGATGATGCGTATGGGTCTTGGCGGAGTTAAGAAGGAATATGCTGAAAAAGGTATTGAAAGTGGTATTGATGTTGACGGACTTGCAGATATTATGGGAATAAATCTCTTTATCCCTGATAGCTATTCAAAAGAGCTTGGTGCTACTCCTGATGATATCAAAGCCGCAATCTTTGATTCAATTAAAGTTTCACAGGCTGTTTATGACGGTGCAGTGAACCTTC